>NZ_FMUZ01000015.1:0-131094 GCF_900101575.1 Pseudomonas sp. NFACC37-1
GTCGCATCATGGCGAACGGGCTCCTGAGAGAATCGGGAGCACAGCATCCGACATCAGCTTAGCGCTTTGAATGTGGGGTTCATGGAGCGCTTACAATTGATGCAGGCAATGTAATCTGATCAGCACAGGAGCACCATGAGCAGTGCTCCTGGACAATTGGCTTATTTGGCGTACGGCACATCAATGGGGGCGGGAGCCCGCTTACCCAGAATCATGTCAGCAGCTTTCTCTGCAATCATAACCACAGCCGCGTTTGTATTACCGGCGATCAGTGTCGGGAATACCGATGCATCGACTACTCGTAGCCCACGAATTCCACGCACCTTGAGTTGAGGATCCACCACAGTCGTTGCTGGATCACTACCCATTCTGCAGGTGCATCCAGGATGGTGAACAGTCACAGTAGTTCGGCGGATGTAATCGTCCCACTCGCTCTCGTGCTGGACATTCATGCCAGGCAAAATCTCCCGGGCTTGATAGCGAGAAAATGCAGCATGATCGAGAATTTGACGCGCTAGCTTCAGACCATGACGTACAACTCCAAGATCGTCTTCATCAGCGTAAAAATTCGGATCGATCAGTGGCTTGGACGACGGATTGCTGTCGGCTAACGTCACTCGACCATAACTCTTCGGGCGAGCTGCAATTGATAATACGCCATAACCATGTCCTATGGGCAGCAAGGTCGGCTTTGGCCCACGATGCGCCGGCATGAAAACGAGTTGCAAGTCAGGGCGGTCTAAATCTGGCGTGGTACGCAGGAAACCCGTTGCTTCAAAAACGTTGCCTCCGATCGGACCACGACGCCAGAGTAAGTACTCAGCAACGTTGCCGATATTACGCAACATCGAGCGTGCCGAAACACCGTATGAGGTGTAGTCCTTGTCGGTATACATCTGCACAGCAGCGCTTGGGTGATCGCGCAGCCCTACCCCTACGCTGGGTAAATGATGCTGCAAAGCAATGCCATGTCGCTGTATCTCCTTGGCATCACCGACCCCAGAACGTAAAAGCACCGCAGGCGAGCCATATGCTCCGGCAGATAGAATCACTTCCAAACGAGCACGAATGCTGCATTGTTCGCCTTTGAGCAGAAAACTCACTCCTGTGGCCTGGCCATTATCGAGCAACACTTTGTCGACTAACGCATCTGTAATGACAGTGAGGTTTTTCCGATCAAGCGCTGGACGTAAAAAAGCCGTCGACATTGATTCACGGCGGCCTTTTCGTATCGTAGCCTGGCGTAGCCCAAGCCCCTCAGGATCGGCGGCGTTGAAGTCCTCACATTTGGGCAGGCCCATATCGCTGCTGGCGTCTAAAAAGCTATGCACAAGCTTGTTTGGACGAGGTGGGCTGGAAACACGCATTTCTCCTTTGTTGCCATGGTAAGGGGATTCCGCAAACGAAGGGTTATCCTCGGAGCGTATGAAGTATGGAAGTACCTCCCTATAGCTCCATCCTGTGGCACCTTCGTTGTTTGCCCAATCGTCAAAATCCGCAGGGTGCCCACGGAAATAGACCATGCCGTTGACTGAACTTGATCCCCCCAAGACCTTACCGCGTGGAATCGGGAACGGACGAGATCCCAGGCCAAGCTGAGGTGTACTTTCGTAACCCCAGCTAAATTGCGGTTTGCTCAAGGCTGCTGCCACCCCAGTTGGAATCGTCAGCACCCAATGATCGTCTTTGGGGCCTGCCTCAATGAGCGCCACGGTGATGCGGCCGTCCGCTGATAAACGATTGGCTAGAACGCAACCAGCCGACCCACCACCTACGATCACATAGTCGAAAATATCGTTCATAGGTCAGCTCACACCACCGCACAAACGGCAAGATCGGACAATCGCTGGAAGCGCTGAATATTGGCAGCCTGAGTCATGACACCGGCGGTGAGGCAGGAGAAAACCAGGTCTAGGGTCGGATCAATCCAGAACATAGTCGTACCTGCGCCGTAGTTACCGAATGTCTCTGTCGAGGTGAGGGTACCAAACTGGTGATGCACGATTTTTTCACCGCGTACGCTAAATCCAAGTCCAATGTACGCAGGCGGCGGAGTAAACCATCCCGCGCGCAGTGCAACCGCTCGATACAGCTCGTTGTAGAGATCGCCCGTGTGATTGCGTCGTGCCACCTCAATCATTCGAGCAGAAAGAATACGAGCCCCGTCAAGTTCACCACCACGGCAAAGCATTTCTGCAAACCGCCAGATGTCTCGTGTAGTCGATACGGCCCCTACGTGTGGCGCCTCACATACCTCTTCCTCAAACAGACTGAAGGGCCCAGGCTGAGTCCGTCCAAGGCACTTGATCGGAATGACGCCCCGCATGTCAGGCACGACCTTGCGCGCTCGCAAATCTGAACGCACTCCCATGTGGGTGTCATGCATACCAAGCGGTTCAAAAAGATCCTCGCGAATCAAATCACTGAAGCTGCGTTCTTCTGGGTCTGTACGACGCAACATTTCGCCAATCAAAACTTGATTGGCTACAGGTGAATAATCACAGCGCTCTCCAGGCGGAACGCTTCCATGTACGTTCTCGCAAACTGCTTGCACAAGTTCATCAAGACGATCCTGGTACATATCTACTTTAGGGATCCATACGCCTGGCATGCCGGTGGTATGGGTAAGCAGATGGAACAAGGTTACCTGCTCACGTGGTACACCTTTGAACTCAGGAATAATGTCAACAACACGAGTCGTTAGCGCTAACCGTCCGAGCTCTACCGAGCGTAACGCCAACACGTTTGTGAGGGCTTTGGTCAGAGAGAAAATGCTAAAGACAGAGTTCACAGACAGGGGCATAGTCTGATCTGCGTCGGCACTTCCAATCGCAGTATCCAGACCAACCTTTCCCCCCAATGAAACTCGAATCACAGCGCCATGATAGTCACCTCTAGCAATGTCACGCTCAATCACTGCACGGAGCTCCTGAAGGCGCTCCTCATTAAAATGCCGCCCTACATTACTTGCACCCATGTGCACCTCAAATAATCTAAATGGCCGTTAGCCTGCTGCCACGATGCCGCCGTCAACACAAAAGACGGAACCATGTACAAATGCGGCGCCTGGACTAAGAAGAAATGCAATCGCCTGAGCGATGTCTGCGTCCTCACCCAATCGACGCAAAGGAATCTTGGCAGCTCGCTTGGCGTATTCCTCCTGAGAGACATGTGCGACGGCTCCAGGCGTTGGTACGGAACCTGGAGAAATGGCATTCACTCGCACACCGCGAGGACCAAGTTCAGCGGCCATCGAACGAGTTAATGCGTGCACTGCGCCTTTAACGGCGGTGTAGGCAGAAGCATTCGCGAACCCACGATGGGAAACTGGCGAGGCATAATTAATGATCATGCCGCCCTGCTTGGCATCCATGTTTGCGAGGAGAGCTTGAGCACCCCAGAACACTGTTTTCAGGCCAGCGCCTACCATCAGGTCGATTGTCTGCTCGTCGACGGATTCAATCGGTGCATAACGAAGGATTGAAGCATTGTTGAGTACGGCGTTGAGTGTTCCTACTTCAGCAGAAAACTCCGAAGCAACCCGAAGAAATTCACTACGAGAGGCCAAGTCGGCTACATAGCCATACGCCTTCCCACCAGCCTCTCGAATTTTTTTCACCGTCTCTTCGCATCCGGCTGCATCAATATCAGCGACACCGATGGTCGCACCGAGGCTAGCCATATATTGCGCCGTGGAATGCCCTAACCCCCTTCCCGCGCCGGAAATGAAGATATTGAAACGAGAGAAGTCGTGAGTCATGACTGCCCATCCATGAGATTGACCATAACGTAGTGGCTATCCATGTATTCCCGAATCACTTTGATACGGCCATCGCAGATGACAAATGCCCACGCATACCGGTTGTTGTAAGGGCGCCCATCACGCAACTTTCCAACTCCTCGGGTTTCACACATCACCTTGTCACCACTGGAGACAACGCTGTCGACGAGCACCTTCGGGTCACCATCAGTGAAGAGGCCACGAACTGGAGCAAGGAACGCTTCACAAATCGCCTTTCCGGTGTGTGTTCCGGCACCTGGGACATTTTCAATCATCGGTGTCCAAGTTGTATCGGCATCAATGAAAGCACCGAGTTTTACAAGATCACCCGTGCTCAACGTCGTGAAGAAATCGATCACCAATTGTTCATTCGCGTTGGTAGCCTTAGTCAAGTTCAGTCCCCCTCTTTCGGTTATTTTTATATCGTTAACTTTCCCTTCAAAACGCCATGCCGATTGGTCACTAAGAACATGGCCAGCGGTGGGCTCGGGGAAATGACTACCGATCACCAATGCATCACTGTCTTGGTAACGAGCCAGGAAAGTACGACGGGTACAACAGGCTTGAGCCTTGTCATGATCGAACGCGCAATGTTTATCAGGAATCGCCATCTGAACCGGGTGGTGCATGATGTCACCGGTGATTACCGCGACTTGTCCTTGAGATTCGATATGTACACTCACATGCCCTGGGGTGTGCCCGGGAGTGGGAAGCAGACGGACTTGCGCACAAACCTCGAAATCCGTATCAATAAGGTCTGCCAAACCGAATTCCATGATTGGCAGCAGACAGTCAGGAACGTGCCCGGCATGATGCCAATCTCCCGACTCAGCAAGACCGAGCATATATTCCCACTCCACCTGCCCAAACAGGTACCGAGCATTCGGGAATGTCGGAATCCATTTGCCATTAACCAATCGGGTATTCCAACCAACATGGTCGTAGTGAAGATGGGTGCAAAGAACAGTATCAATACTTTCTGGCGGATAACCTGCGCTGCGCAGATCCTCCAAGAAAGGGTTATGCATGTCGTTGAAAATATCAAAGTAACGCTTACGATCGTTGCCGATACATGTATCGACCATGATTCGGCGATCCGGTGTTTCGATGATAAAACACTGCCAAGCGACGAGCATCTGGCCATCAGAATCAAGGAAGTGAGGCTTGAGCCAGTCGAGGTGAGGAGCAATGAGCGCATCATCATCCTCGGGAAACATTAGGGAAACGGGAGAAACGACGGGCGCGGTTTCAACAATGCGGGTGATGAGTACGTCACCTACCTGCCAACAGCGGAATTTTTGAGCTGCCATGGCTAGATCCTCAGCCCTTAAGTACCAAGCTGCCACGACGATGTGAGAACCGCCATCCATCATTCGTCAGGACAAATTCGTCATCGAATTGGCCATACATTGGTGCACCTTCAAGGGGGGCAGGATGCGCAGATGAAGCATCTCCATTCGACACGTAAATCAGGTAGCAGCGACCACGCGCGGTCGACGCTGATGTCTGCTCAATCAGAATGGTAGCCATGATGTGCAGTGCTAACCGTGTTGGCCGGTCACGGAACATGGAGCGGATAGCTTCACGACCTTGAAAGTAAACATCCGGGGCCAAAGGTCGCGAAAAGCGGGCGTCCTCAACGAATAGTTCGGCAATACCGTCATGATCCTGTGCATCGTTCAATTGAGCGAATTGCTTGATTAGGCGCTCACATGCCCATTCGGCAGCTATGCGCTCGTCAAGAGAGATGGCTTGAGACATGGGGTTCTCCTTTTATTATGGTGACTCCATGTTCCCGCCATCTTCGCCTGCAAATCGCCTCTCGAAAGATAGGCGCCCCGCCGTCGCGACGTTTGTTCGATAGGTTAATGACGCATTAATGCAAAGTGGTATTGAGCTGCCCCTATGCAAAAAAAACGAACCAATTGAGGGGGACGGGCGTAGTAACGCAAGCAAAAAAATCAGGACAACGCTACAGAATTACCGTCTCATGCAGAGAGAAAATTGCGAGGAAGCGTTTCGCCGCAATAGCAGCAATCCTGATTTAGAGACGCCCATTCAGCCAGTCTTACTCGGACTGATAGTCGACTTGGTGACGAGTAATACGCACCCCTATCAAGAGATCACGTACACGCAGATGCTCCGGGTGCATGGCGTAAGCATTCAATGCAGCCTTTGACTCAAACTCGGAGTAAAGCACCACGTCGCAGCTGTGTTCGAAATGGCAGTAGTCAATGCCGATTTCAATGTGCAGCATGCCTGGAATACGCCCGCGTAACGCCTCAAAAGATTGTTTAACCAGATGTGCTGCAGCGCAGCGTTTCGCCTCATCATCCCCCACAACCTTCCACATAACGATGTGCTTAATCATTTTTACGCCCTGAGAAATTGCGAACGGCCAATTCAGCACGACTTGACTTGGCGAAATCACCTTCCATTAGATAGCAAGGCCTTTCTATTTTTTGCTGCTGGTTCTACAAACCGCAGAAATGTAGGGAACAGCCTCAAGGGTTACAAAAAGTACATTCACATAGGTGTCGCCAATTAGTTGTGCTCTGTCATTAGTTGGAAATGCTTGGAAAATCTGGTCACCATCAGGGTAGTAAATTTAAAAAAATCAACAACCGCGACCGCCATTTCACCTGCGCAAAACTGAGCGACGAACGAAGTGAATTGAATCGAGCTTCAATCGTTACCAGACAGCACTCGATGCTGCCGATCAGCAAGAGCCACAGCTTCCGAGCTGAGCGCCGTACGGCTGGAAGAAAAAGTCGCCAAGCTCAAAACGCAAATGAAAGAGCTTCAAACGATCAAAATCCAGCTTAATGCATCGAGAATAAATAGGTCTCAATGACCGGTTCAAACAGTCGCTTCATGATGATGTACGGCACCGCAATCGTTGTTTACAACGTATAGACAGGGGTCGATAGGCACCATTTGATCATTGCCATGAATTTACTAACGTCGGTTCCGACCGAGATCAACTCAGCTCGACGGCCAAGCAGGCCCTTGAAGCTACGGCGTCAGAAACTGTGTCGATAGTAGCCGATTGAAGTTACTTCAAAAGCGAAGATATCGTGGCTTGCCATGATGCAAGCATCACTGACTACGTGCCCAAGCCGATGACTTCTGGAGCCAA
The DNA here is from genome assembly GCF_900101575.1 of Pseudomonas sp. NFACC37-1. NCBI lineage: Bacteria > Pseudomonadati > Pseudomonadota > Gammaproteobacteria > Pseudomonadales > Pseudomonadaceae > Pseudomonas > Pseudomonas sp. NFACC37-1. The sequence goes on from NZ_FMUZ01000015.1 coordinate 6,921, forward strand.
AGCGGACGAGCATTTCAATAACGATGCCTGTATCTGAGGCGGCAAAAAACCAAGAAATTTGCCCCACTGGAGAGGCGTTGACCTGGCGCTATCCCAACGTTGAAAACGGCCCGACGCTGCATCGTCACTGGAATTCGAAATGCCGGGCGGCGCAATGAAAACGCGGTGCACACCGAGCACGAAATGGTAGATTAGACGCCGTGAGCATGAGGCCGTAGTGGATGAAATGCAGAATAGGCTGAGCAACACGCCGGAGATGATGCTGTTACGCAAACAGAAGGTTGAGTGTCCATTCGAGGCACTCAAACAACGAATGGGCGCCACGCATTTCCTGGCACGAGAACTGAACAAAGTAAGTGCGAAGATCAACCTGAACATCCTCGACTACAACTTAAAGCGGGTTATGAAAGCTCTCGTTACCTGCGGCTTAATAAAGTCGCCGTCGGCCTGAGGAGGTCTGTACTTTGGTCCCCCGCTGCTCGCCGATAGTGCCTCAGTGCATTCATACACTCTGGACCACTTGCGACCACTCATATAGGGCTTGATGTCCCGAAGCCGACCAGAGACAGGCCCGCTCCCTGGAGCGTCCTTAACTCCACTCCTGCTCAGTGAGGCTCCGAATTCAGTTGCCTGGCCTCATGCGGCGACCTTCGCTCCACTCCTTGAAGACGCGAGTGAAGGCGCTGTGCTCCGAATAGCCCGGCAGCATGGCACACCGGAACAGTTCGAGGATCTGCCCTCTGTTCAGTTGTGCAAGTTCGGGTGGGGTGCTGCCGCATTGGCCACCGTGGATCTCAATCGAGATTGGACACCGCATTTGATTCGCATGGTTGACTGGTTCGAGGCTCGGCAGGCAAATGATGGTTCCAGAGACACCATCGATACAAACCGTCATAACCCGTCATGCCTTAGATCAGCGCCCCGCCTGACATTCATCCCAAACACCCCGCATCAGTTCCTTCAGCGTCAGCGCCTCGCGCCAGCGATCCGTTATGTCGCGCCCATCACTCCCTGTGATCGCATAGGGTGGCGGGCCAAGTTCACAGGTGAAGGACAGGCTCGCGGGTGTGTTCGGTCGCGCGAGCCAATCCTTGATCCCGTAACGCCACCAGCCCAGAAACCGGTCCAACCAGAGGCGATGCTTGGCGAAGGTCAAGGGCACCTGGACCTGCTCACTATTAGCGACCCGCCCGTGAAAACCCCAACTGTGTCGTAGGATGGTGTGAATCTGTTCGTCGTCTTCGGCCGCGGCCGACTCAGGCAACTCGCGGCCCACGACGTAATGAGACAAGTCAGCCAACAACTTGAGGTCGGGCATCTGCGCGAGCAAGTCGAGGGTGAACAACAGGTCACTGGTGAGACGATAGCGGTGGGTTTCCAGCAGGATCGGAAAGTCCACCTGCTCGGCCAGACGCTGCCAGCCTTCGACCAGAGTGATCGCTTGTGCCAGCGTGCGCGGCCGGACATCGGCTTGCAGCGTGAGGTGGTGGCAGCCGTAGCGGGAGGCAACCTCAAGCGCTTGCGCCAAGTCACTCACGGTGCGAGGAAACAGTTGACCTTCGATTTGCAGGCCTTGCGCCTTGGCAGCGGCATGCAGGCGCTCGGCCTGTGGCGCGATCCAGAAATGGTCGGTGATCCCATCGAAGCCAGCAGCGGCAATCTTCTCCACCTGCGCCTCCAGGGAAAGATCGCATTGACCACGGTGATCTTGCATGGCCCACAGGGACTGAAATACCAGGAACTCACGCATGTCAGGGCCTTAGTAGATGTTTGAGAGGCACATCGGCATCGGCCAACGCGTCCACAGAGAGTGGGGTCAGGTTGGCAATCAGCCGTTCACACAACTTGATGTCCTTGGCAACGCTGTTGCCCTGCCCCCAGCCGCAGGCGCCTTGCAAACGTTGCTCGGTGTCCAGGTAGAACAGCAGCAGACCACCGCCTGCCAAGGTGCGAGCGGCGGAAAGTGGCGCCGGTGAGATCACGCCCACCGTCTGTAAACCCCAGTCGTACTGATCAGACCAGAAGCCGGGAACACCTTCGAACGGCAGCTCGCCGCCCAACAGATTCAATGCCGCGTGACGGCCCTGGGTCTCGGCATTGCGCCAGGTCTCCTGGCGCTGGAATAACGCGTCGGCGTGCAGGCGAAACTCACACACATCGCCGGCAGCAAAGATGTCCGGCGCGCTGGTGCGCAACTGGGCATCGACTCGAATTCCCTGGCCCACCTCAAGCCCCGCCGCCGCGGCCAATTCGATGTTGGGTTGCATGCCGATACCGACTACCACCCAGTCACAGGGCAACACCTGGCCGTCCACCAGTTGCACCGCCTCAGCGCGTTCGATGCCTTGTACCCTTTCAAGCGCTACGTTCAGCCGCACGTCCACGCCCTGTTGCCGATGCAACTCCAACAAGGACTGGGATACGGCTTCAGGCAAGACTCGCCCGGCCAGTCGTGGCCCGGCTTCCAGCAACGTCACCTGACAGCCTAAGGTTCGGGCCGTTGCCGCGACTTCGAGGCCGATAAAGCCACCGCCGATGATCACCAGGCGCGTGCCGGGCATCAATGCGCTGCGCAGGGCCAGGGCTTCGTCATGCGTGCGCAGGTAAAGCACGTTGGCCAGAGGTTCAGGCACCAGGGACAAGCGACGCGCTCTGCCCCCGGTTGCCAACAGTAATCGGCTGTAAGGCAACCAACGTCCGTCGGTCAATTGCAGGCGGTGGTGCTGCGGATCCAGGCTTTTGACCGGGTTGCCCGCCAGGTGTTCGATGTTCAATTCAGTGAGCCGGCTATCGCTCCACAGGCTGCAATCGTCCAGGTCCATCGTGCCCTGCAGCAAGCCCTTGGACAGCGGAGGACGTTCGTACGGCAAATGGAGTTCATCGCCGATCAGGATCAGCCGACCGGTATAACCCTGCTCGCGCAAGGTCAACGCCGCGCGGCCACCGGCATGGCCGGCGCCGACGATAATCAGTGGAGCATTCATGGCGTGCACTCCTGGCGGTCAAGCCGAAATGGCGAGCAGAACCCGTCCCGCGTCGACCCGTACCGGATAGGTCTTGAGGTTGACGCACACTGGCGCCCCCAAGGCTTTGCCGGTGCGATAGTCAAAGCGCCCATTGTGCTTGGGGCACTCGATGACGTGGTCCATCACCAGGCCGTCAGCCAGGTGAATCGACTCGTGAGTACACAGGCCGGCAGTGGCAAAAAACTCGTTGTCAGCAGAGCGGTAGATGGCATAGGTATGCGGACCGTGGTCGAAGCGAATGACGTCTTCTTCATTGATTTCGCCCACGGCGCATACATCGATCCATTGATCGTTCATGGCGTTTTCTCTTGTTCGGGATACAGCCGGAAGGTGTCAGCCCAGGGTGGCTTCAGCCTGTGGATGAGCGTCGGTGGCAGGCCTTGAGCTACCGACGGGGCGGCGCACGAAATACGTCGGGTCCTTGCGCTGCTTCAAGAGGGTCGGAATGATTTCCTTGAAGGCCTCACCTATGTTGGCGTAAGGCGGCGGGCAATCGTGGCGGATCTCTTCATGGAGTTGCGCCAGGGCGTGGTACGGCACCATCGGATACATGTGGTGCTCAAGGTGATAATTCATGTTCATGTACAGAAAGCGCAGTACCCGGTTCATATAGATGGTGCGGCAGTTGCTACGGTGGTCCAGCACATCTTCCGCCAGGCCTACATGTTGGGTGAGGCCAAACAGGTAGGACAACCAGCCGCCATACAGGATGGGCAGGCCGATATACATCAGCGGCAACCAGCTGTGCAGGTAAAGCGCCGCGCCAAAGATAACGGCGTAAATCACGAGCCAGATACGGGCCGCCAGGAACACCTTGGGCCACTCGGACTCAGGGATGAACGTCTGTTCCTGGGCATTCATTTTGCCAACCGCGTGCCGGCACACGCCCCCCATCGTCTTCAGCAGCAACGGGATCTGGAACAGGCTCAGCAGCATCATGAACAAGCTCGGTGGACGCGGTTCGACGATTTCCGGATCGCGGCCGACGACGATGGTGTCTGTATGGTGCCGGGCATGGCTCCAGCGCCACACGTGGGGCTCGAACATGCACATGAAGCTCGCCACCTGGTAGAGCGCATCATTCATCCAGCGAGTCTTGAAAGCCGTGCCGTGACCGCTTTCATGCCAGCGCGGGTTGGAGGCGGTGGCGTACAGAACGCCATACGCAAGAAAAAACGGCACACAAGCCCAAGTGCCCCAGAACCAGTAGCCGCCGAAGCCGGTGATCAGCAGGGCCAGCAGCCAGATGGCGGTGTCGAGCAAGGCCGGGCCGTCGCGGCGCTGCATCAGTTGCTTCATACGTTGACGGGAGATGGGCGACTGGTACCAACTGGCCGATACAAGGCCTTTTTCAGCCGCGCGGGCAGCTTCAGGGCCGGTCAGGCGATAGTCGCGAGTAGAGGCTGTGTTGTCTTGAGACATTGTTATTGTTCTCCGCAAGCGTGAGATGTCAGGTGCTTTGCGTAAGAAAATATAGAGAGCGTGAAAGGCCCTCTCAAGGTCTTGAATACATTCCCTATCAAGCTATCATCCAGCTACTGCAGGGCTTGATAGTTTTCTATCAAGACGCTTTGAAGGTCCATCATGAATAACAATAAACGCCCCACCATCGCCACGGTCGCCAAACACGCAGGCTTAAGTGTCGCCACCGTCGACCGCGTGCTCAACGCTCGCGCCCCGGTTAATCCAGCCACAGCCGAACAGGTGCTTCAGGCCGCAGAAGCCGTGGGCTATTTTGCCGCACGGCTGATCGGCCAACGTATTCTCGAACGTCGCCCCACGTACCATTTCGGCATCCTGCTGCTGGGCACCGCCCAGGCGTTCTACGCCAACCTGGCCCAAGCCATCACCGAGGCCGCGCAACGCCAGGTCGGGGCCAACCTGACCTGCCAATTCGAATACGTTTTTGATCGCACCCCCAGCGCCATCATCGCCCAGATCGAACAGTTGGCGGTGCAGTGCGACGGCCTGGCGGTGGTCAGCTTCGCCCACCCGCAGATCAACGCCGCCCTTGCCCAGATTCGCGAGGCTGGCGTGCCCGTGGTGGCACTGCTGTCGGGCATTCATGAGGCGGCGACCGAGCCCTATGTCGGCCAAGACAATCAGGTCGTCGGGCGCACGATGGGGTGGCTGCTGGCCCGCACCTGTGGCGCGCGCAAAGGCAGCATCGGCATTCTGCTCGGAGGTCATCGCTTTCTTGGCCACCAGGCGCGGGTCGAAGGCTTGCACAGTTACTTGGCCGAACACGCACCTGGGCTGCGCCCGCTGGAGCCGCTGATCAATCTGGACAACTGCGACATCACCGAAGAAGCAACCCTCGACCTGCTGGTTCGGCATGACGATTTGCGCGGGCTATGCGTGGTAGGCGGCGGTGGCGACGGGATTATCAACGCGTTGGCGCAACTGCCCAAGCGCCCGACGCTGTGCTGCATTTTGCAGGAGTCCACCGAGCTGTCACGCCAAGCCCTGGCCCTGGGTTTGGTCGACGTGGTGATCGACTCTCAGCCGCGCCAGACTGCAACGGCGCTGGTGGATCTACTGGTGGAATTGCAGACTGCGGAGCAGTTCGATCCTGTGCGTCACCGGGTGCATATTCCGCTGCAGATTGTGACATCGGAGAATTCCCAAAGCTGATGGGCTGGCGGCACAACCTTAATGGTTGCAGGCACGCTCATTGTACTCGGGCAGGTCCAGCAACGTGTTGATACAGCCCCCCGATGATCACGACCTCAGCCTCGATATCGCCCTCAAGGTCCCGATAGTGCAGGTCGTATTTACGAGTTTTGGTTGGCATACATGCACCTCTTCAGCATGTTATGCCCGAACAAAAAATTTCCCAGATCAATACTAAGCACCACCCCGGCGCACTACGCACGAATCGATGCACAATCTGCATAAGCAGCGGAAATTGGTCCAATTATCCACGAACCAATCCTCTTTAGTCCCCTGAACCAACCCGACGAACCATGACTTATTGGCCCCCGCCGCCGCTGCTCCTGAGTAATAGCTAAGCCCATAGAGCTAATCCTGAGGCGAACCAATTTCAATTGGCATCGCGCTTGCACTTACCCTTTTGCCTCGATCTCCTGCCTACAGTCAGCTCGGAGCCTTTTTTATACTCTGGCGCGAGCACCACGATGCAAAGGTTCGACCCTGACACACCCATCGACAACACTTCGAAACTAGCGCTGGATGCCTTGCGGCAGATGGTCGCGCAACATGCTGCCTTCCCGCACCGGGCATTGCCGACCGAGCGGGACCTGGCCGCCGATTTTGGCCTCAGTCGCCGGGCCATCCGGCGGGCGCTGTCGGTGCTGGAAGCCGAAGGGCAGATCTGGCGGCGTCAGGGCAAAGGAACCTTCGTCGGCCCTACTCCACCCAGCGCGGCCATGAGCTTTGCCCGGTTGTCCGGGCGGACTAACTTTAGCGAGGTTATGGAAGCGCGCCTGCATCTGGATGCCGGCACTGGCATCCTTGGCGGCGGTTCGAGCCAACGGCGACCAGATAGCAATTTTGCGCCGCCTTGCCGAACGCACCAGAGAGCGCTTTCGTGACTGGCGCAATCGCGGGACATTCGACCGGATGCTTAAGCGGCTTCACATTAGATTGAACGAGCAAGGGTTAATTGATCTGGAGACTTGGATGATCGATTCCACGGCGGTACGCGCAACCCGGGCCTCTTCTGGTGCAGGGAAAAAAGGGGCCTGAAGAACCGCAAGACCATGCCCTCGGACGAAGCCGGGGCGGCCTGACGACGAAGATACACATGCTGTGCGATGCCAAGGGCGTACCGCTGAACTTTCTACTGTCCGGCGGGCAAGCTAGCGACATTGCCTATGCACAGCCGCTGCTGGATACCGCTCACATCCCAAGTTTGCGAGGGCGCCCTCGCAAGCGCTGCCGATGGTTGCTGGCCGACAAAGGCTACGACGCCGAAGCGTTGCGGCGCTAATGCGACCGCTATCAGATGCAGCCGGTCATCCCGCTGCGCACGATGAAGCGCAAACCCAAGCCGGGATTACCGAGACTGTTTGATCGCCCCAAATACCGACAGCGCAACATTATTGATTGAGCGCATGTTCGGCTGGCTAAAGGAGAACCGCCGCATCGTCACGCGCTTCGACAAGCTCGCGAAAAGTTATGCGGCGATGATCTCACTGGCTTGCGCCATGCGGCGTTTGAGACAGTATTTTTCGTACAGTGCCTAGGTCGGCTAGGCGCGCATACTGTCGCTATGTGACTGAAAGAGATTAGAGAGTGCATCGAAAACCGAGCGTATTCAGCAGGCAAAACTGGGTGATTACACAATAAAACTCAGATTAGCACTAGCGTAAAAGGATGCACACAATGGCAACGCACAACGATGCTACCGGCTGTCTCTTCTCCTATCGCGATATCGTCATTGGGGTGTGGTTCCACGCCATCTGCAATCACGCAAACCGCAACAGCTTCTTATAATTGCTTGCGATGAAACTCTTAGAAATCATAGCAATGATTTGGCTCGACGTTTTTACACACTCAGGGCGGAAAGGGAGGGCGCGGCTTTCACCAAAAGCTCGGTGTATTAGTATTATCTGAGAGCTTTGAAAAACTCGGCACTCCGTCAACCTTCAGACTCGGAACTGATCCATCAGATTTTGCTGATGGTTCGCCAAGCTGTCCAACGAGTGACTAATACGTGCTGAGTCTTTGGCCTGATCCGATAACAAACTGGTCAAGTCGCGAATGCTATTCACGCTGCGGTTGACCTCCTCGGCCACAGCAGTTTGCTCCTCAGCAGAACTGGCAATTTGCAGATTCATGTCAGAAATAACGGTTACTGCATCTTCGATCTGACGCAGAGAAACCACAGCCTGACTAACCTGTTCGACACTGACATTAGCGAGTATTTGAGTATGCCCCATTGCGCTGACTACAGTCTCTGTTCCTTGCTGGAGGTGCACGATAACATTTCGGGTGATTTCAACTGACTCTTGGGTACGGCGTGCAAGGCTACGCACTTCATCCGCAACCACAGCAAACCCGCGGCCGGCATCTCCCGCACGAGCAGCCTCAATAGCCGCATTGAGGGCAAGGAGGTTTGTCTGCTCTGCAATTGAGCGGATGACTTCCAGCACGGAACCAATTTTCTCGCTGCTGACCGCCAAGCTTTCAACTTGGCCCATTGAGTTCCCCATTTCCTTTGCCAACTGCTCAATACCGGCTGTAGCTCTATCAATGACTTCTAAACCCACACGCGTGGCTTGGTCAGCATCTCGGGCTGCTTGCGCAGCGAGGGCAGCGCTTCGCGCGACGTCATGAGCTGTTGCGCTCATTTCTTGAGAGGCAGTGGCAACTTGATCAATCTGACGGTACTGCCGTTCCATACCAGCGCTGGCCTGGCTGGCGATGGAAGCACATTGGGTCGCCGTCACCCTAGCATCGGCAACTTGCAGCTTCACGTCCGCAATAGTCGGTTGGAGCTTGTCTAGAAACCGGTTGAACCACGTGGCCAACTGCCCCAGCTCATCCTCCTGGCTGTACCGCAGGCGTGAAGTAAGGTCACCCTGCCCGCTGGCGATATCCCTCAACATCTCAGAAATGTTGAGTATTGGACGAGTCACTTTTAGAGCCATCAGCCATATCAAACCCAGGCCAATAAATGCCACCACCATTCCGGCACCTAGCTCGACCAGACTGCCAGTTTCGTTGATCTTCAGAAGCTCATTTTTGAGTATCTCAGCAGGCTCCAGGAGAGCTTTTTCAGGAACATCCAAGAGAATCCCCCAAGGTGCTCCATCAGGAATCGGCGTGAACGGTACAAGAATTTTTAATCGCGACTGACGTTGAAGTGCAGTGATACCTTTCTCTCGTCCCAGAGCAGTAACAAGAGATGCTCCGTCGATAGCGTCAACCTGTTGAAATGACTCTCCCAGCCTCGAAACGTCCAAGCTATAACCGGCCAACTTCCCAGTAGCGCTCAAAATGCTAATTATGCTTTGTCCGTTATAGAGATCACGACTGGTTGATCGGCTTAGGTCCTGCAAACTATCCAGACCAATATCAACAGACAGTGTAGCTATTAACTCCCCATTTTCAACCAATGGAAAACGAATACTCGCTATCAGAATTTTCTGCCCATTAATGACCGAAAAATAAGGCTCTTTAACACAGGGCTTAACACTTTCGCGCGAGCAAATATTAGAATTAACCACCCCAAAGACCTTTGACTCCGAATTATCGCCGGATATCTGGCTCTCAGAGATGGATCTAAATAATAACTGCCCTGTCGCTGACTGAGACCATGAAAAGGCATACCTACCAATTTCATTGCTGCCAAGCTGAGAATCACCTACAAACGAAGCATCTTTCTTATCGATTGAATCATTCTTAAATACTAAGGAAATCCCTAGCAAACCAGGATTACCCTGAAGAACGGTTCTAGTTTGAATAATTAAATTTTTACGCAGGAAAGTAGCGTCATTTAACCGAGCCTCCGAATGCTCCTGCAAGAACTGTTGCAAGTGGCGGCTGAATCCGTTCCCATATTGATAGGCATCTGTAAAAACCTTGCTTATCATCAACGTTCGCATTTGGCCTTGTGATTCGATTCGTGCCTGAGCAGCCTCTGTAAGCATACGTGCGCTGCTATCCCCTACAAGATCAGAGTTGTACTCCATTCGAAATAATGATACCGCCATTAAAAGCGCAATGACTCCGGCAAGGCTAAGCCCGGAAAGAAAAACAATCTTCCATTGGATAGATAGTTTGGAAACAAACATCGTATTCTCCCAAGATTGCGAATGTAAGGGCGCGAAGTTCCCATGCCGGTTTATTGTTGTGGTAAGGAGGCGAAAATTTAAACCAAAGAGTTACAGCAGATACAAAAGTACATCGTTTTTTTTCTGAACTACCGGAACAAAGCCCGGCAGTTCTAGAAAACCAAACGCTAAAATATCCTTATAGATCTAAAACTAATTTGGCCGATTTCGCACGAGAGCAACATGGTGTAAATAGCCTCCCTGACTTTCGCTCGCTTTCACTCAGTACGGAATCCTTATGGTCTGGCTCACCCTCAAGAATATTGGTAATACAAGAACCACATATTCCTTGCTGACATGATACCAAAACCTCGACACCAGCTTCTTCCAAAACGGCGGAAACAGACTTATCAGCTGGAATAAAAAACTTCTGCCCAGTGCTAGCAATCTCCACCTCAAATCCTTCGTCCGTAGGCGCCTCGATTGGAGCAGCGGTGAAAGATTCCCGATGGATGCGATCGTTTGGCATGCATGCTTCAGCAGTGGTAAGTACCCAATTTATGAATCCTGCGGGACCACAAATATATAATCGACTCTTATCAGTCTTAACAATTTCCTCAATATTTAGCCCTGGTGTATTTGTCTCATCGTCTATATGTAAGATGACGAAATCCTTGAACTCAGGGCTCTCGAACACATCGAGAAAAGCCCCGGTGCTACGGGAGCGGATGCAATAGTGCACCTCAAAAGTCCTTTCCAATCGGCGCAACTCGCGGGCCATTGCTAAAATAGGGGTTACGCCGATTCCTCCGGCCACCAAGATGAACGTGTCATCGGCATCTTCTAGCGGAAAATAATTACGAGGCTCGCCGACCAAAATCAGCATTCCTTGCTGAAATGTTTCATGAATGGCTTTTGATCCCCCACGAGACACAGGCTCATTGAGCACGGCGATAACATATCGGCTGGTCTCAATGGGATCATTACTCAATGAATATTGCCTGATGAGACCATCTGATACCTTCACATCTATATGTGCTCCAGCGGTAAAGGCTGGCAAGGCCTCGCCGTTGGGGTGACGAAGTTCGAATATACTGATTGAGTCAGTTACGTCATCACGCCTGAAGACTTCAACTTCTAACCATTTTCTCATAAAAATTTTCTCTATTAGGCAAGAAGGCCACAGATGATATATTCGTCGCTAAGTTAAGAATTCTGCACCTAGCGACGGACGACATCACCAGATCTTCCGTCCAAGCTTTAAAACCACACCTCTTGCCGCGGCGGTATTTTCACCATCAATTCCCACCAACCCTTTGAGCGTGAGGTTCCAAGGAGTGTTGTCCACCATAAAGTCATAAGATACAACTGGACCTAGCGAAAGTGACTTCGCACGATTGCCATTATTCGAAGGAGTAATGCCGTTAATATCGTCGTCTTCGATTTGAACAAAGCCAGTTCCTGCAAGACCTACTTGCCACTGGCCAAATCGCTGAGACACTGCAAAGTCCATGCTGACAATATCGCCTGTTTGGTAATTCGTATCACGATTTTCAGTGTATTTGTTATAGAAAACTCGCGCACTGAACTCTGTTGCATCGCCAAATTGATCACCCAAGATACTAGGAACAATATATGTAAGTGCCACGTTCGGAGCAAAGTCGTAGACGTTCGCGCTCACGTTGATCATTTTCGAAGAGTCATATTTACCGGTTGGTAGGGTCACGCCAAAACCAACCAAAACGTTCAAACCGTAGGGAATCCAAGGCGCTGTCTTAGATCGCTCATAACCCAGGGGAAAGTTCCTCGACCACATCAAAACGTCCGAATAGACATCCCCTTGGCCCTCGGAGCACGTCGTCTTTCCGCCCTTGAATCCAAAGCATGTGCGCTCATAGCTAGCGAAAGCAGTAGAGGCAATGTTGCCCCCAAAAACCTCCGTGTCGTAAACAATCGCACCACCAACGCCGAAAACTCGAGAACCGCCTTTGGCGTCTAAGTCTTTGTCTTCAGTCCAATACTCTGGAAACCCAAGACCAACCCCAATGCCTACGGCATACACGCCAGGAGGAGGCAATATGGCTTGTCGAATATCTGTGCCACCGATTGGACCCGCAGGTTTGATGTTTTCCGCAGCATCGGTATAGGTCGCCAAAAAAACCTGAGCTGCCAACAGTGCAACGCAAATTGCATACTTACGACTCATAGAGGATCTTCTCCATCCGTAGAACGGATGTCAGCAAGTTATTGTTTTTATTTAATTCGCTTTCAGAACAGCTTGTTACCTTGTTACCAACACACCTGTAACGACAATCGCACGGGCAACAACGCCATGGGAGCGAAATTCAATGGTTGGTCTGGTACAACTCTAAGATTTGGTAGACGCTCAAATAGCACGCGCAACCCAGTTGCCCCTTGCAGTCGTGCGAGTGGCGCACCAGGGCAGGTATGCCGACCTTTGGTAAACGCTAAATGATCCTGCGGGGATGAACGGTTGATATCAAAATCCATCGGGCAGCCAACATGTCTCGGGTCAGTGTTGGCTGCGGCCAACGACACCCAGACTGGAGAGCCTGCAGGGATCTTGACCCCACGAATCTCGACCTCTTTCGTGGTCACTCGGCCTGCAAAAGGAGCAGATGGACGACGGCGTACGGTTTCCTCGAAGACTCGAGACCAAAGGGCAGCATCAGCTTTAGCTGCAGCAAGCGCTTGGGGATGGCTATCCAAGAACAGAATAGCGTTCGCCATCATCTGCGCTGTGGTATCAGTACCGGCAAATGCAATTTCAACAAGGTGCAGGGCAATCCGCTCTGTGGTCAGCGCCGGATTCCCGCTGCTGTCCTTTTGGGATGCCATAGTCGAAATGATGTCGCGCGCTTCCGAATTCCGGCGAGCCTCTACCAATCGATAGAAGTATTCGTATCCAGAGACATACTCGTCCCATACCTTCGACTTCTCAGGCTCGTGCATCGGCTCGAAAGTACTTGCCAATACCTTGATGGAAACGTCACGGATACGCTCAAACAGGGGGCGGTCCTCAGACGGCAAATCATAGAGCGCCATCAGGGTTCGAGTCGTTAGCTCCAAGCAGTAGTTGGTCATGATATCGGTCGAGTTTTCCCCAACCAAACCGTCAAGAATGTCGTTCGCACGTGCCTCAATAATGGGCTCAAGTGGATCGATCTTCTGCTTCATGAACCCGCGCTGGATCACAATTCTGGCTTCGGTATGTCGAGGTGGATCAATTGCCACAATGGAGTCAGCCATTACCGAAGGTGCAAAGCGCCCGCGAAACTCTTCCGGCACCTCAGGGCAATTGGCGAGCGAGGAGAAGGTCTCCCACTCACTGAGCACCTTTTCGGCATCCTCGCGGCGAGTCACTATCCAGACACCTAGCGGCTGGAAAAAGAACACTGGCGTTTCTTCTCGCGCTCGCTGGCATATCGAAGCTGGATCTTTGAAACCTTGCTCACTTAACGGATTGAAATCCGCGGGCGGAGCTGGTCTATCGAGCTGTTCCATTCTTATTGTTCTCCGGTCGTGTTAAGTCCAGGCCAGCCTATTCCATCTCACTGAGCTAATAGTGAGTGATTTACTGACCACGGATATTGGCTAATTAGGTTAAAGCGCTGCTGAAGCAACCAAGTCGGATAAACGTTGGAATCTCAAAATGTTCTCGCTCTCTTCCATCACTTTTGCAGTCAGGCACACAAAGGTAATTTGCGATTCTGGATCCACCCAGAACAGAGTCGATCCCGCTCCGAAATTGCCATAGGTTCCTGAGGATGTGAGTGTCCCAAACTGAGACACCGTCAACCCATCGCCGGCCAAGGCGTAACCCAGCCCCATGTTTCCTGGCGGAACATCCCAGTGGCGCATATCTGCAAGTAGTTTGTACAAATCGTTAATCGCATTCCCGGTTTGCAGCGTCGTTGCTTTGCGGATTACAGCCGGCGAGAGAACGCGCTCACCGTTGCCAGTACCGTTCTGACGAAGCATTTCAGCAAATACAAAAACATCCGGTGCAGAAGTCATGGCACCAACCCACGGCATCTGCGAGCCTGGTGCTTCAATCGCATCAGCAACAGCCTTGATGTCAGCATTGGTCAACCAACCACCGTCTGGGAAGTTGGAAGTCAGCGGAACACGGCGCTGAGCGGTTTGGGGAATTGGTCCCAACGATGTGGATGCCATGCCCAAGCGACGGAAGAGGCGTTTGTCGAGCAGGTCAGCGAAGCTTTCTGCGCCGTGGACGCGCCGAACCATTTCACCCAACAACGCATGATTGACGGTGGGTGAATAGCTGAAGGCTTTTCCAGGTTCGCCGACCACATCCAGTTCGCAAACTGCCTGAATCGTTTCGCTCAAGACATGAAGTCGATCATAAGGAAGCGGCTGCGGCGTAGGCGAAAGACCAGCACGGTGGGTCAGCAGGTGCCCAACGTTTACACGCTCTTTTCGACCGCTGCGGAATAGATCTCTGCCCCAAAACTCAGGAATTACATCCACCACGCGAGTGGTAAGGGAGAGCAAGCCAAGGTCAATGGCTTCGAGTACCAGTGTGGTCGTAAATGCTTTGGTCAGCGACAACACCTTGAAAACGGAATCCTCACGCATCGGCACTGCTGCGTGGCGATCCGCATAACCTACTGCCGAGTCGAGTACGACTTCGCCGTGCCGAGCAACTTTGATCACAGCACCGTCGATGAGACCACGCTCAACGTCTTCACGAAGAGACGACTCGACTCGTTCGAGAGCACGAGCGTCAAACCCTGCTTTGAAAGACATGGTTAAAACCCCTACGTTTTTATAGTTAGAAACTGCAGCAGCCTTTACATGTACATCCCGCCGTTAGGCGAGAGCGTCTGACCAGTGATGAAGGACGAGTGCTCACCTGCCAAGAATAAAATGCTCTGGGCTAGCTCCTCGGGTTTGGCCAATCGCTTAATCGGCTGCATGCTGACGAGGAACTGGACAACCTCAGGGGGTTGCTCATGCATAAGGGGGGTATCAACTGAACCTGGGGCAATCGCGTTGACGCGAATGTTGTACGGCGCCAGTTCGGCAGCAGCGGCGCGCGTCAAACCCAGGACTGCTGCTTTGGATGCCGGGTAGTACAGAGGCATCGCAACCCCCATCAGCGCAGCAACGCTGGAAATGTTCACGATGCTGCCGCCGCCAGAACGGCGCATGAGCGGTACACCTTCGCGGATGCAGTAGAACTGGCTGAACAAGTTCACTTCCATCACACGACGGAAGTCTTCGTCCGAGGTGTCTGCCAGGAAGTCAAAGACTGGGGCGCGGCCACTCTTCATCGCGTCGAGTGCTGCAACGTTGGCATCGACCATTTTCTGATTGGCTTCGCGATTTGGCGCGTTGATGCCGGCGGCATTGACGATCACATCCAAGCGACCCAATGTCGATTCAATGGTTTGAAATGCCGCGCGCACGGCATCGCTGTTACTAACGTCGGTTGGAATGCACAGTACGCGTGGATCTTTCCCGAACGCCTCCAGCAGCTGCTCGCCTTTGAGGTCCAATGCAGCCACCTTGGCACCTTGCTCGATTAACAGCTGAACCGTTGCTTTCCCGATGCCGGAAGCAGCGCCAGTGAGAACGACCACCTTCTCTTGAAACGACATACTCCTACCTCTCTTGTTATTGCAGGCGTAGGTCGCCTGCGTTTTGGTATTTGCCGATACACTCACTGTACTACGGTACAGTTAAATGTCTAGTTGCTTATTTCCTATATCGAGAGAGCCTTTAGATCAGATAGGTATAGATAGGAGCAGCAATCCATCGATACCCCTCATCTTCCTTCACGACATGTCCAAGGCCAGGCCATGGAAAGTGATAACCGTGTGTTAACAGCTTCTGATCAGCGAGCATGTCGAAGATGCGCCGACGTGATTGCACTGCCATATCCGAATTCGTGTCGTAGCTGATGCGCCACTCTGGATGCTTCATGGCAAGGATGTAGTGATGTGCCAGGTCGCCGGTCGTTACCAATACATCCTCGCCCGAACTGATGACGTAGCCGCTATGACCTGGAGAATGGCCAGCGCAGAGCAGAGCTTTAATCCCAGGAACGACCTCTTCGCCATCACGCACAATGATCAGGAATTCGAGGTAGGGAGTGAGGTTTTTGATTGCGCCATCAACGCTCACCTCAGCAAAGTACGAAATGGACCGATTGTTCTTATCGAACCAGTAGTCGAGTTCTTCCTGCGCGATGGCCACCTGGGCATTTGGAAAAACTCGCTTACCTTCGTTGTCCACCAGCCCCCAACAGTGGTCTGGATGTGCGTGCGTGATCGCCACGACATCAATGTCTTCAGGGCGGAATCCAGCAGCTACAAGGTTGGAGAGAAGATGGCAGGTAGAGGGGCCAAACATATGGCTCAACTCGCCCATGCTTTCGCCCATTCCGGTGTCGACCAAAACCACACGTTTTCCGGTATTGATCACGAGAGCATTCATGCCAAGCAGCAGCTGATCGGTCGGCAAAAAGTTCTCTGTCAGGAGAGCATCCACTTCGTCCAACGGCGCGTCGGAAAAACCGGAAGACGGAGGTTTCAAAGGCATAGGCCCATCTGACACGACCGTAATTTCAAAACTACCCAGCTTGAATCGATACCAGCCTGGGTTCACAACTGCACCCGTATCAAGTGCGGACATTTTATCGTTCATTGTTCGTCCTCTCTAATCACGTGGCAAAGCGGTTGCTACAAACCCTGAGCGAGCTCATGGGGTCTTGTAACGTTGCGTAGTGTTTGGAGCGATCAAGCCCTGGCAGCAGACAGGGAAAGGCCACCGTCAATTACGAACTGTTGCCCGGTTACAAAACCTGATGCACGGGAAGCCAGATAAAGCGCCAGGGGTTTTATTTCCTCCACATCAGCGACCCGCCCCATTGGCACGCCAGCAGCCATCTTTGCCCGGATCTCATCCTGGTGCATGAAGCCGCCGCCGATGTCGGTTTCAAAGGGGCCTGGGGCGATGGCATTGACTCGTACCCCGTCGCCTGCCAACTCCAAAGCGGTAGCACGAACCAACTGTGCGGCTCCTGCTTTGGCCGCCGCGTAAGCAGCACCTAGCGTGACGGCTGGCCTCAATGCCGAAACCGATGTGGTGACAATGATCGAACCAGATTTACGGGGTCTCATATGGCGCGCTGCCGCTCGAATTGAGTAGAACACCGCGTCCAGACTGACGGAGATGACCTTCTGCCACCTGACATCCGCGTACTGTTCCAGGTAGTTGGCAGAATCACGTTCACCGTTTTCGTTGAGCGCAGCAAACCCTGGCCCAGGATCAATACCTGCATTCGAGAAAACCACATCAATGCCGCCATACGTTGCCGCAACCTGATCGTAGATAAGGTCGACGGCTTTTCGGTCAGTCACGTTGAGGACGTGAGATGCTATCGAATACCCCAGGTCTTTTAGACGATCAGCCTGGGTACTCAGCCGTCGAGGGTTCAAATCGAGCATTACTACGTTCGCGCCGCCCACCGCCATTGCCTCGGTGAACGCGAGTCCTAGCCCACTGGCCGCACCGGTCACGATGACAGTGGCACCTGCTACCGAAAAAGCCTCTTCAAACTTCATGATCAATCTTCCGCGAGTTCATCGAATTACTGCTCGATTAGCCGACCAGCCTCAATGGCAGAGACTTCCAACCACTGGCCTGGTTGTTGATATTCCGAACAGGCTCGCCCACTAGCTCGATTCGTCGAACTCGCTTCGCCAATGCAGAAATGATTGCCTTGAATTCCATCCGCGCGACGGCTTGCCCCAAGCATGAATGCAGGCCGAACCCAAACGATGTGTGGCCCATAACCCCTTTACGGGCGATGTCGAATGCGTCGTGACGCTCCCACTTACGGGAGTCACGCCCTGCCGCTCCCAGGAAGCACGCAATACGATCACCGGCCTTCAATGCGACGCCGGCTAGCTCGGTGTCAGTCGTTACACCACGACCTAAAAATCTGGACGGAGGATCCAGACGGATGACTTCCTCAAATGCAGGGCGCATCAGATCTGGGTCGACACGCAGCTTGTCCCATTGCTCCGGGTTATCCGCAAATGCCTTGAGGCCAGAAGCAATCGACAGCACAGTTGTATCGAATCCACCCGTGAATACACCTCGAACCAGAAGGTAGGCGGTATCAGCAGAAACTTCGCCCTTGTCTCCGAGTGCATAGATTTCAGAGGCAATACCATCAGTAGTGATCGCAGCACGCACACACTGTTGGTTGAACCACTCCAGCACATCTCCACTGCGAGCCTTGCACTCTTTGTAGAGATCATTCATTGGCATGGTGGAGTTGAAAGCAAGATCACCGAAATCCAGCAGACGCCGACGCTCTACGGTTTTCAGACCCAGGACATCGGGAAACACCTTCAGCACGTAGCTGGCCGCAATGTCAGAGAAACCGTCCACGTACTCTCTCCGAACCAAGTCCTCAACCAGAACATCAGCGCACTGATCGAAATAGTCCTGATACTTGGCCAAGGCAACGGGAGTGAACAGTTTCATAATAGGATCACGATGGGCGGCGTGATCCGGTGGATCCTCCGCAACCAGAATGTTCGGGATATGTTCACGAGGCCCAAAGGCTTTGATGGTCGAGGTAAAGGTTTGCCAATCGCGGAGGATCTTCTGAGTGAGATCGTGGCGACCCGTGCAATACGCCTGATACTTCTCAAGCCAGATGATGGGTGCGGACTCACACAAGTCGATCAAAAACTGCGGTCCCGCTGCAATTGCCTCTTCCGAAAAAGGGTCCAACGACGAGCTGGGCACATGAGTTGTCGAAGACATTTTGTTTCTCCGGTGTATCGTCGATGCCAATGAGTTCTGGCTTTTTTGTTATGGGAAAAACTGGCCTACGTCGGGGTTCGCCCGTCTTACTTCCAGGCTTACGTTGAGCTGCCTATTGCCATTGGCCGCACCTGAATCTCTGCCCACGCATGCCCTCGATCTTCTAGGATCATTGCGGCACCTTTTTCACCGATCATGATTGTTGGAGCATTAGTGTTCCCGGAGGTGATGGTTGGCATAACAGACGCATCAACCACTCGCAGCCCTGCTATGCCGTGGACGCGCAAGCGCTCGTCCACCACAGCCATGGCGTCCGAACCCATCTTGCAAGAGCCAACCCAGTGCATCATCGAGCTCGCGCCTTCTCGCCTGATGTAATCTGCGATCTCCTGATCACTTAGCGAATTTGGCGGCGTTACGTTCTTCACGTGTTGGGCTAACGGCCCTTTCGCAACGATCTCTCGGACCTTTCGAACAGCCGCGATAGCTGCAGCCATATCGCGCTCGTCACCGAAATAATTTGGGTAAATTCGAGGAGCGTCATCGGGGTTGCTGGAGGCGAGCGTAAGCCGGCCACGAGAGCGGGGATTTAGCTGGCACGTAGAGATGGTGACTGCATTGTCCTTTCCGATTTCGACGAGCCCTTGCTTGTTGAAATGCCAACTCAATGGCCGATAGTTGATCTGCGTATCGGGGCGGTTAGAACCTGACAAAACCCTGGTCAGGGCGATGGCCTGAGAGGCCCCCATCGTTAAACTGCCTTTGCCTCTGAGCAGATAATTCGCGCCCTGTAACAAGGATCGAATACCGCGCAGGTCTTTGTTCAATGAAGCCTGGCGGTCGGTCTCGATACCCGAGTGCACATACACATGGTCGTGTAGGTTCTGGCCGACGCCACGCAGGTCACTGATCAACGGAATACCGTTGCGCTCCAGTTCCTCGGATGGACCGATACCCGAAAGCATCAACAGTTTCGGTGAGTCAATTGCACCTGCCGAGAGAATCGTCTCGAAGGCGTTAGCGACCACCTTTTCGCCTTCACGTCTGTACTCGACGCCAATGGCGCGACCGTTTCCCACGATCAGCCTTTCGACTGTCGCGCCAGTAACGACATGCAGGTTGGGCCGATCCAGTACCGGTGTCAGGAAGGCAGCCGCTGCCGAATGGCGTCTACCATCCTTGATGGTGAACTGAAGGAAACCAGTTCCTTCAGGAACGGGAGAGTTCAGGTCTTCGAGTCGTTCAATACCGGCTGCCACACATGACTCAATAAACGCTGCCGAGGACCGATGTTTGAAGACAGGGTCCGTAACCCACAGCTCACCATCTCGGCCGCGAAACCGAGAATCGCCCTCGGCACGGTGCTCAATTTTCTTGAAAAATGGCAGGACGTCATTCCAACCCCAGCCTGGATTCCCAAGCGCTTCCCATTGGTCGTAGTCAGCCCGATGTCCTCGAAGAAATGCCATTCCGTTGATCGCGCTGGAACCGCCCAACGCCTTCCCGCGAGGAACATAAATCGTCCGCCCCCCCAGGCTGGGGTCCGGTTCTGATTGGTACGCCCAGTTCAGCGGCCCAGGCAAAATGATCCGAGACACCCCGGCTGGCATAGAAGCCCACAACCCCTTTGGCTTCTCGCCGGCCTCCAGCAGAAGGACAGAATGGCTTGGGTTTGCAGACAGCCGATTGGCTAACACGCAACCGGCTGAACCTGCTCCAATGATTATGTAGTCGTACACCCGCGGCTCCTCATTCCAGACGCAATCGAATCTGCTCTTCGCGATTAAATTCGGATGATGGTCGTCTTGGTTTGGGTGTAGTGGTGGAGCGCCTCCAGGCCTTTTTCACGGCCATAACCACTCTGTTTGAATCCACCAAAAGGCGTTTCAACACCACCGGAAGGGTATTCGTTGACATACACCTGACCGGCCTCAAGTTGCGCAGCGACTCGGTGCGCGCGAGCCAAATCAGAGGTCCATAGCCCTGCAGCCAGGCCGTATTCCGAGTCGTTTGCGATGACCACCGCCTCCTGCTCATCTTTGAACGGCATCAGGACCAATACCGGACCAAAGATCTCCTCCCGCGCGATACGCATGGAGTTGTTCACATTGGTGAAAACGGTCGGGCGGACATACCAACCCGCTTTGTCGCTCGGCACATCGCCGCCTACCAGTTGTTCTGCGCCTTCTTGGATCGCCAGCTTGTTGTAGGCGTGTACCTGTTCGTACTGGGCCTTGGTTGTCAAAGGCCCCAACCCGAAGTTCTCACCATCACTGAACTCGAGAGCCTCCACCGCGCTGGCAAGCTTTTTGGCGAACTTTTGGTAGATCGATTGGTGCACCAGGCAGCGAGTGCCAGCCAGGCAAACCTGGCCTGTGTTCACCGTAAATGCGAACACGCTGCCGGCAACTGCACGATCCAGGTCTGCATCTTCAAAGACGATGTTTGGCGACTTACCGCCCAACTCAAGGGAAAGCGGAATAATGCGATCTGCGGCGAGTTTGCCGATCTCTTTACCCGCGCGAACCGAACCTGTGAACGCGACTTTTCGAATCAGGGGGTGCTTAACCAACGGTTCGCCGATCTCCTTACCGGTACCGGTAATCACGTTCAGGACTCCAGCAGGCAGACCCGCTTCTTTCACAGCCATTTCAGCCAGCTGCAGCATGGTGATAGAGGTGAATTCTGAAGGTTTCACCACAACCGTATTACCGGAAACGAGTGCCGGGGCAATAGCCCGGCCAGCCTGATTCAGCGGGGAGTTCCACGGCAGAATCACCCCTACTACACCGAATGCTTCGCGGGTGGTGTAAGCGTGATAGTTGGGGCCCAAATTGATGGTCTCGCCCTGGATCGCGGTTGCCAAACCACCGTAGTACTCGAAGTACTGAGCGCAGGCCTCGATTTCAAATGCAGCCATCTTCACCGGTTTCCCGGTTTCTTCGGCTTCCTTTGTGCAAAACGCAGCAGCGTTTGTTCGAATCAAACGCGCGATTGCGAGAAGGACACGCCCACGTTCAATGGGTTTACGAGCATTCCATGCAGACTGGGCGGCGGCGGCAGAGCTAACCGCGAGGTCCACGTCAGCAGCAGAGCCACGGGCAATTTGATCACCCTGAAGCCCAGTCGTAGGAACGAATTCATAAATGAACTCGCCCGACGAAGGAGCAATAAAATCGCCGTTGATGTAATGGTTCCATTGAGTAGTCATAGCGTTCTCACAAAAAATCGTCCGCCAATCAGGCGCGACGTAGGCAATACGAAGCTCGTAGCGCTGGTTAACTAATCGAGCAGAATTTTCCCGGCACGAGTGATCACGACGCCGTCCACGCTGATGCAGGGTTCGCGAATGACGCCCTCAAGACGCAACTTGGCCTTGCAGGTACCACCTAATGCAGTGGTATCCCCAAGCCCAATGTGAGAGGTCGCGTACATCTTTTTATCGGTGCGCATCGAGCCGGTCGGGCGAACCTTGGGGTTCAACCCAATGGCAATCTCGGCTGGGCAGTTAAAGCTTTCAGGGTCACCGTGTTGCGCAAAAATCTCGCGCCAAGCAGCCGCTTGCTCACCACCCTCGATGGCGACAGCCATGCCGTTCCTCACAGTGACAGTGATGTGCTCTCGCAATGCACCAACGGAGTGAGCGGTCAAGTCGAAAACGACAGTTCCCTCGCCTGTACCTTCAACTGGACAGACGTGTGTTTCGCCATCTGGGAAGGCACAGCCGCTTCCTCCACCAGGGCGCATAACTACCGGGAGCCCGGTAATAGCGCGTCCGACCCGCCCCTCGATGCTCGCAGTCAAGTTGGTACCGTTAGGACAAGTCACTGTGACCTGCCTTCCGTTGGTAAAAATGTCGGCGATTTTCTTGCCGAGAACGTTCAGCGCGAAGTAGTCCGCACCTGCCGGACCGTCCTTCGCCAGCATGGATGCGGTCAGTTCTTCCATCAGCACGAAACGACGCCCATGCTCAATTAGAAGCTCTGTGATCGGAGCATGCGCAAGTGCCGTGCTGGTGAGATAAACAACCAAATCGTTGCTGGGATCAAGAGCACCCGCGACCACGGCAGGTACCGGGTCTTGAGCATGAAAAGCTCGCGGCTGCATGATCGCCACGGTGGGCTCCATGAATAGACTGAGCGCAGCATCGGCAAGCGCCTGCCAAACCTCTTGCTCCATAGAAGTGTCAGTGATGATGTAGATTTTCTCGCCCGGCTTCGCATTCAGCTTCAGGGGCGTTTCCAATACCCGCACTAAATCTTGACTGCTCAACTCTTGAGTCTCCGTTTGCTTGCGGTACAAAAAAGGCGGCAGAAGGCCATCAACGCCATTACGTCAATGCGCAGCGCCGCCTGAAAACAGAAATAACGAGAACTTCGCAGCGAAGTCCGTCGGGGTTTGCAGCAATAACGACGACAGATCCGGCGTTTACCTTCCTGCTTACAACTCAGTGGTTAGAACAAGTCGTCCATACGGGTGCCAACTGCAGTCACCGCAACACCGCCATCCACAGAAAGGGAATGACCGAGTACGTATTTGGAGTCATCCGAGCACAGCCAAAGGACGGAGCGCGCTATTTCCTCAGCAATTGCCAAACGACCGATGGGGGTGCCAAACAGCAGACGATCACGCATCGGTTGAGGCATGTCTTTGAGGAACGGAGAATCGACCGGGCCAGGGCAAACTGCGTTGATGCGAATGTTCTGGTTGGCATAATCAATTGCCGCTGCCTTCGTCAGACCAACGACGCCATGCTTGGTAGCGGTATAACCTGAGAGGCGGTAGCCACCAATCAAACCGGATGCAGAGGCGGTATTTACGATGGCACCGCCGCCCCGAGCGAGCAGCAGAGGAATCTCGCCTTTGAGGCAGTAGAAGATCGAGGACAAATTGACATCGATAACGCGACGCCAGTTGTCAGAATCCAGCTCGGCCAACGGAACAATATTGGCTTCAATGCCTGCGTTGTTGTGAGCAAAATCAAGACCGCCGTACTGATCTACAACACCGGCCAACATCGCCTCAACACTTTCCTCTGACCCTACATCTACATAAAAAAATGTGGCCTCGCCACCAGCTCGCTTGATTAGTCGAACGGTCTCTTGACCGTGCTCTGCCGCAATATCTGCTACCGCAACCGAAGCACCAGCCTGAGCAAAAGCAAGCGCCGTAGCACGTCCTATACCTGAACCTGCACCAGTTACCAAAGCAACTTTTCCAGAGAAATCATATTTAACGTTCATAGCGACCTCGTTGTTTTTATTAGTAGATCTGGGTGTTCAACTGCGTGACGTCTCAGACTAAGCCGACAGAGGCTTTGGCGGCTTGCAATGTATTAGCTAGCAGACACGCGATAGTCATCGGACCTACGCCCCCTGGAACAGGGGTAATTGCGCCTGCTACCTCCACAGCTTCGTCGAATGCGACATCACCGGTGAGTTTGTCTTTACCGCTAGGGAGCCTCACACGGCTGATCCCGACATCGATCACCGTTGCTCCAGGCTTAATGAAGTCGCCGCGAATAAGCCCGGGAACACCTGTAGCAACGACTAGGATATCTGCTTCTCGGCAGCGTTTTTCAAGGTCTGTCGTCCGAATGTGAGCGATAGATACCGTGCACTGCGCTTGAAGTAGCAGGCGCGCTAGAGGACGGCCTACCACGTTCGAAGCACCGACTACCAAGACGCCAAGACCGGCTATATCATCATGTACCGAGCGTATAAGGCGCATGACCCCCATAGGGGTGCAGGGTGTCAACCCTCCATCTAAGCCCGCCGCCAAACGACCGACGTTCAGCGGATTGAAGCCATCGACGTCCTTTCCGGGATCAATCGCACTGATTACATTGGCTACGTCAAACTGCGGCGGCAACGGGAACTGCACCAGAATTCCGCTTACCGAATCGTCAGTGTTGAGCTTATCAATCAATGCAAGCAGATCGTTTTCACTAGTGTCCGCAGGCAGTACGAAGCGCTGCGAGCGCATCCCAACGGCTTCTGTCTGCCGGACCTTATTCTCGACGTAAACTTCGCTTGCCGGATCTTCTCCGACAAGCACAACCGCTAACGCAGGAATGGGCCAGCCAGCAGCGACGAAGGCAGCAACGCCTTCTTTGACTTCAAGTCTGACTTGAGCCGCAATGGCCTTCCCGTCAATCAATTGCGCCGTCATGAGCTGCCCCCTATCAAACTTTGCTCAAATCTGAGCGCCGGTTGTCTTGCTTGTAGGGAGCAGTTGCAACTGTCGCGCGAATCTCTTTCTGCGGCTTGCCTGGGTCACCCCAGATCACACTCACTTCATTGCCTATGTCCGCATGCTCCACATCGATGGTGCAAAGCGAGAGCATTTCGCGGAAATAGAAGCTATATCCGCGCGAAGTGGTCACGCCTACGTCTCGTCCATTTCGCAATACCCGATCTGCGTACATGAAGCCGCGCTGATCTCGCGGCATTTCCATGTACTGGAACGGCGTCAGTTCCTTCTGGAACAGAGACGCGTAAACCGCTGCGACGTCATCACCATTCCAAACCAAAGTGCGCATGACACGACGCGGCTGAGCGACTTCCTTTTCCAGGGCTGCTCGCCCAATGAATTCGTGGTCAAACTTGATTGTTTTTGCCCAACCAAGTTCGACAGGGCTACGGTACCAGTCGCTGACGTTGTTGGATTCAAAGCTACCGGCGACATTAAAGGTCGAAGCAAAGCTCGGCATAGCCGAACGAAATTCCTTTAAATAGCCCTCCATCTCCGAGTCGAAGATTGCTGGCATATAATCCGTGACGATGGTTGGGAAGCAGGCTTCAAGATGGTTGATAAACACCGCGCGCCCACCGAGACGGCGAAGACCATATTCCTGCCCTGCCGCGACAATGGTCTCATAGACCTTGGCGGCATCAGCCTTTGGCCCCTGCAACTCAAACCCGATCTCGCCCGACATGCCCTGGCGCAGAGCCAACATTCGGCAACCGGCGATTTCAATCTCAGCGGAGTGCATGAATTTCACGTCTCGCAACGACTGCCCCGAAACCTGCTCGATCAATGGAAGAGCGGTAGGACCAGCAACCTGGAAATTGAATCCATCCTGGACTTCAGAGACGACGCTGTAGTTTCCGTTGCGGCGAACGTACTCGGCCCAGAAAGTGCCACGCCCGAACAGCAGGAACTCATCTCCAGTAAGTCTAGTGAGAATGCCTTCAGCAATCACCTTGCCGGCTTGAGTCGTATGTGTAACGTGCTTCGATTGCAGGATGTCGAATTTTTCGAAGCTGTTAACGGAGATATCAGAGAACAGCTTAAGCGCATCAGGACCTTTAAACTTACGCTCCCAAAGGAAAGACCAGTCGCCAATTGAACAGGTCTGTTTCCAAGACATGCTCTCGTCGATCCAGTCGGTGTACTCGGGTTGCCCCCAACGACTGGTGAAGTATCCTTCTGGCGTTTTGCGCATGCCATTAGTGCTCATGAATTAGCTCCTGACTTATTTTTTTTGGCGTGATCAGTCGGCAAATACGACGGTTCGCCGACCGTTTGCAATGAGTCGATCCTCAAGGAAAAGCAACACTGCGCGAGACAGCACCCGACGCTCGATATCACGCCCTTTGCGGACTAGATCTTCAGCGGAATCCCGATGGCTTACTCGTTCAACGTCTTGCTCGATGATCGGACCTTCATCCAGGTCGGCAGTGACGAAATGAGCCGTTGCCCCGATAAGCTTTACGCCACGGGTATGAGCTTGGTGATAGGGCTTTGCTCCTTTGAAACCAGGCAAGAAGCTGTGGTGGATGTTTATGCACCGGCCCGACAGAAAGACAGAGAGGTCATCCGACAGAATTTGCATGTACCGAGCAAGTACCACCAAATCAGCTTGACTCTCAGTCACAATCTTCTTGATTTGTGCTTCTTGCGAAGACTTAGTTTCTGCGGTAACAGGTAAGTAATGGAAAGGAATGCTGCCAACTAAACTTACACTCAATGACTCGCGTGGGTGGTTGGAAACAATACCAACAACATCCATATTTAACTCACCTAGGCGATGGCGATAAAGCAAATCACCCAGGCAATGGTCAAACTTTGAAACCATAATCACGACTTTTTTACGATCAGTACGCGCTCTAAACCACCACTCCGCATTGTACTTTTTAACAATCTCTGAAAAAGTGCGCTCAATGTCACGAACTGCGGGCTCATCTATTTCGACGACCACTCGCATGAAGAATTTTTTACTTTCCTCATCATTGAACTGCTCCGCCTCAACGATATTCGCTCCATGCTTGAAGAGGTAGGTAGTAACCTCAGAAACAATCCCTGGAGCGTCCAGACAGGCCAGCGAAAGCACATATTGATTATTTTTGTTCACGATTGATTTCACCAACAATCTCAATTATATTTGGCTTTATACACTTAAATCGATCACCCTCAGAACAGATCGAATAATTGATTTAAGTAGATCACTTATAGTATTATATGAGGCATAGACTCACTCTATGAAAGAAAAATTCAGAACCAATATGGCCTTGCAATACTCTTTCTGCCCAACACCTGCGCTCCCTATGTGGCAACACCCTACGACATACCGAAAACATTGAGAATCCCTTAAAAAACAATAAGAGATATAAGCAGGATGGATATCAGACGGCTTGACCTCAATTTGCTGCTTTTGCTGGATGAGTTGAACAGGGAACAGAACCTTTCGGCGGCTGCACGTCGACTGGGGATGAGCCAGCCGATGGCCAGTGCTAGCTTGCGACGCCTGCGTGACTATTTCGAAGATCCTCTGTTCCAATCGACAGGGAGGGGCATGCGGGCGACCCCTTTCGCCCTTTCAATCGCATCAGCCGTATCCAATGTCTTGCAGTCCATAAAAACCGACATTCTCTCGAAGCCGATCTTCAAACCCACCGATAGCGACAGGCTTTTCACCATCAGCACGTCTGACATCGGAGCACTTATCTTCGTCCCCCCCATCCTGAGGCGTCTTGGTGAAGATGCGCCTCATACCGATCTCCGATGCGTATCTCTACCTCATCAGCAGTTGGAGTCAGCCCTGGAGCAAGGCAGCGTTGATCTCGCCATAGGTTATTTCCCCGATCTTTCTGGTAGCGCTGTCATTACTCAGGATCTTTTCGACCATTCGTTCACCTGCATCGTACGCAGTGACCACCCAACGATTAAGGACTCACTGAGCCTGGAACAGTTTTTAGGGGCAGATCATCTTGTGGTGAACCAAGAGGGGCGAAGCCAAGAGATTTTTGAATATCACTTGAGGGAGCTGAAACTACATCGCCGTATCCATTTGGAGGTTCCCCACTTCATGAGCGTCCCCCAATTGATAGCCAGTACAGACATGATTGCTACGGTGCCGTTATCATTAGGCATATGGTTCGCCAGCAATCAGATTAGGTTATTGCCGCCGCCCGTTGAGGTTCCAAAGTTTGAGCTGAAGCTTCATTGGCACAAGAGAATGGAAGATGAGCCTTCGGTGAGCTGGTTGCGACAAGTTGTGCGTGAAGAGTTAAAGAACCTGGACCCTTCGCTAGCGATGTCGCCAACTTATGCCGAACGTAAAAAATCGAATTGAGATGAGGTTTTGCTTTGATTAACAAGAAGTTAAGAAAGCCCGCAACGCTAAGAGCAGAGCAACAGCAAGAAACTCGCGAGCGCTTACTCAAAGCGACAATTGATATAATTAGCTCAAAAGGCTATCAGAGCGCAACCATCGACAACATTACCTCTTATGCAGGTACCGGCCGCGCTACTTTCTATCTGCACTTCCGCAGCAAGCCTGAGGCTTTGATGGCCGGTTGGCAAGAAATTTACATGCCTCAAATGCTGTCTCTCTTGTTAAAGCTTGACAGCGAGTCCCCTCTTTCGAAAACCGGCATTGAAGACTGGGTAGCAGCTCTTGTTATTTTCTGGGAAAACAGTCGATCTATCGCATTAGCGTCAAATGAAGCAATTGCGCTTGAGCCTGAACTTTCAAGAGCGTGGTTTAAGCGAATATGGGAAGTATCCTCTCAATTACCAGCTTGGTCGGGTCGCAACAGCCATAATCTTGAGAATGCAAAACTTCGCTTGTTTATGCTTGGCACTTACACTGAGCATGTGTTGATGATGTGGCTGAGTGGGTCAGCTCCCATCAGCCGTACCCAAGTTGTCCAATCTCTCGCAACACAATGGTTTGCTGAGTTTGGCGAGTAAATCGAGCAATTTCACGCCTTGGTATTGGGGTTGCCTTGGCAACCGGTTGGTACAGGCGGCGCGATCAGAGTGTTTTTGCACCTGCCATCAGCCTATTGATTGATCGCCGCCGATCGCCTGCTCTGGCACGATCAGGGGCATGAATTCCTCGCCCAATCCCAATCAGAAGACACCGGAACAGCTATACGTTTTGGCTGAACGGACCTTGCAGTTGCTACTGTTCGCTATCTGGCAACTTTTTGCAGCAGCCCACGGAGCCAGTTTTCTGATCCTTGGCTTCACGTGTACGCAAGTCCTTAGCCTTCTGGTCTCGATGCGCAATAAACGCAATATCCGCTTCGGGTGAATTCTTTTTTTGAAAAAGTCGGTGTTTTCATAGGATCGGGCGGTGAAAGCGCCTTTTCAGCACGTTCCTACGTGAAGTCTCAGCCTGAAAGGCGCTGCGGACATTCAAGGTTTCAACCTCCGACGCGTAGTTTGATGCCCCAAAAACTACCACCAACCTATTTCAAGCTGTGGCTTCCAGCCGCAAACATCTGACACCGAAAAAGCTCCAGCAACGGGAAGCGGCGCTCGACAAGAAAATTGCGCATTATCTGGCGCAACTCGATGAGGCCGATCGTGACGAAGAAGGCGAGTCGATTGATCGTTCAGCGGTGCAGGCAGCGCTGGCGGAGTTGCAGGTAAAAAAGGCCAATAACCAGACCTGCCAAGTGCTGATGCAAGCTCAAGGTCTGGTTCAGCACGTTGTGGGTGAATCCGATGCGCAAAAAATGCGAACAGCGTCCGGGCCGCTCGTGGCCTACAACATTCAAAGTGCGGTGGATGCCAAGCATTGCCTGATTCTGCACCACGAAGTGACTCAGGAAGGCACCGACAACCGTCAGTTGGAACCGATGGCCAAAGCAGCCAAAGAGAAGCTGGATCAATCCGAACTTTGCGTCACGGCGGATGCCGGTTATTCCAATGGTGCCCAGTTCCAGGCCTGCGAAGACGCGGCGATCACGGCTTTTGTGCCTCCCAATCGGGCGATCAACACCACCGGTGGCGACGAGCAATACTTTGACCGCACCGAATTCAACTACGACTCGAACACCGATCAGTACCAATGCCCCGCAGGCAACCGGCTGACACTCAAGCAACTGAGCAAGGGCGACCGAATCTATCAGGCGGCCATCAGCGACTGCCGAAGTTGTCCGCTGAAAAACCGCTGCACCAAGGCAGAACGCCGGTATCTGATGCGCCACGCCCATGAAGCAGCATTTGAGCGAATGGAAGTGCGAATGAAGGCGCACCTGGAAATGATGGGGCATCGGCGCTCCATCGTCGAACATCCCTTCGGCAACCTGAAGCAATGGATTTTCGGCAATGGCCGGTTTTTGCTGCGCCAGTTACAGGGTGCTCGCGCAGAAATGGCACTTGCAGTACCAGGCCTACAACTTGAAAAGAGCTATCCAGGTGCTGGGAGCACAGAAGCTGATGGCGCTGATGGGCTGAAAGGCCCTTCATTTTTCAGATTGCAGAAAAGCAAATGCCCCGACAAGTCGGGGCATTTGCTTTAAACCGCGGCGGACTGCGTTTTCACACAGTCTGACGAGGCCGGGTGATTACCCGCCCCTCAAAAACACAGCCCCAAAATGAGAGGGATGGAGGGCTGACAAGAGAGTGCGGGAGCGGGATATTGCCAAATGGCGTCTTCCTGCGCAATAGAATCCTCTAGCCAACCAGCTCCGAAACATCAGGCGACTTGCGTAGCCCACACATTCAGGAGTAGCGCTAGACGGGCCCAAGAAAGCAGCAACATTCGTTATCACCGCACGAGACAGCACCTCAGCTTGAGCCCAGCGCGCTACAAACGATCCGCACAGTCACTTCGAAATTCTCCAGAGTGAGTACATCGATTGGCGAATGCCCCTTCAGTCGCTCATGAGGCTCACAGACCGTCCGGTAAAGCCTCCATGCATCGACATCCGGAAATCGCGCTAACACAGCAAGTACCAACTTGTGCCGCAGTGGATCAAGTTGCCAATCGGGAATGCGCTGACCGCGATTCCCTAGGCTCAGGGATAGCAGGCGCCGAGCCTTGATATCGCGGTTGATCTGATCTCGGGATTTTCCTGCCAGTTTGGCGAAGACAAGCAGCGGCAAATTATTCGAAGCTTCATAGGTAGCTAGCATCTCGGCGCGCTGACGTTGTATGTCAGATACTTGAGGTTCGCGCAGCTGTTCAGCCTGCGTTGGAGCAGGTAGGACAGGTGAATACTGAGCCGCGTGATGGACCGGTTCGTTGCTGACGGACATTTCGGAGGCAGAGACAGTCGTCGGTGGGAAGCCACTACTGTACAGAACGGCGTTGGCATTCGCGTTTTCCAACGAAGGTAACGACGCTGCACCTTCTAAACGAATAGTCAGTGGAGAGCTTGCCGCTTTCAGTTGGCCCTGCCCCCAAAGATCCAGACGATTCGCCCAGTCCTGCATCATCGTTCGGCGCTGCTCGACATACTCCGCGTGGTTGTAAGCCGCACTCACCTTATCCGGATCCGCATGAGAAAGCTGAGCATCCACCCACACCTTCGGGTATCCGATCTCGTTCAACGCCGTCGAGATCGTCGCCCTCATTCCATGACCGGTGAGTTGATCGGCGTACCCCATCCGGCGTAGCGCGCCATTCAGCGTGTTCTCACTGATGCGCTTGCTCAGGTCGCTTCGATGCACAAATAAGTAGCGCTGTGCGGGGACAACCTGATCCAGCAAGTGACGCACGATCTCGAGCGCCTGCACCGACAGCGGCACGATGTAGGGCGGTACGTTTTGGATCTGCTTACCCGCCTTTCGCATCGCTAACTGGAGCTGCTTCACCACCTCCGCCGGTATGACCCACAAACGCTTCTCCAGATCGAACTGGTCGGGCGTCGCCAACCGCAATTCGCCCGTGCGGACACCGGTCAGCAACAACAACCGAAGGCCAAGCCGAGTTTGGTTGACGCCACCGTAATTTCGAAGAGCAGCCATCAATCCCGGAAGCTCGTCCATACGAAGAAATGGGTTGTGCGTAACAGGCGGTTTGGGGAGTGCAACAACATCAAGGTCTGAAGCCGGATTGTGTTCCAGCCCCTCGATCTTCACCAGCGCATAACGGAACAGTTGGTTGAACCAGGTTCGGCATTTTTCGGCGGTGGTTAAGGCCTTGCGCTGTTCGATTCTGCTCAGTAAATCCAGCAGATCGTGACGATTGATATCGTAGATAGACCGTCCACCCAGTATGGGCAAGACGTCTTTATTGAAGATTCGCAAGATTTGCGAGAGCGTGCTCTGGCGTCCTTCCTTTAGGCTCAACCTGCGGAACTCTACCCACTGATTGAACACGACCTCGAAGGTATGCTCTGTCGCAAAACGAACAGCAAGCCGCTGTTGTTTACGATGCTCATAAGGGTTGATGCCCTGGGCAACCAAGGCGCGCGCCTCGTCACGTCGAGTACGTGCTTCTTTGAGAGAGATTTGTGGGTAGCAACCCAAGGACATGCGCTTCTGCTTGCCTGCCCAGTAGTAACGGAAGAGCCAGACTTTTCCGCCTCTGGCCGTCACATTGAGCGTGAGACCATCACTGTCGCCGAGGGTGTAGTCATTACCGGTGATTCGGGCATGCCGAACTGTCATTTCTGAGAGTGCCATCGCGAGCTCCTGAACAGAGTCAGGGCCAGATGCTCATCTCGCTACACAATCTGCTCCAGCATTAAACCGATTCAGTGCTCGTCAGAATCCTGGACTCAATTCTGGACTTAAACACACCGGATAGTGCTGGATTTCAGTGGTTCCCGCTGGAACGAAAAAAGGGCCTAAAGGCCCTTATTTCAATCACTTACAGAATTCAGTGGAACTCTGCAGCGCAATATTTGGAGCGGGAAACGAGACTCGAACTCGCGACCCCGACCTTGGCAAGGTCGTGCTCTACCAACTGAGCTATTCCCGCGTCTTGGTGTGGCGCATTCTATAGGTTCAGATTACGCCGTCAACCCTTTGATTCAAAAAAGTTTTATTTCGGCTCTACATCCGTCCGCAGATGCGGCCAGGCGGCGCGCAGGTATTGGACCATCGACCACAACGTCAGCCCAGCGGAAACCAGCAGCAGTGCGTAGCCCAACAGCACCCAGAAGCTGAAATCCGACGGGTTGGCCAGCAGGATCACCAGTGCGAGCATCTGCGCGGCGGTTTTCCATTTGCCGAGGTTCGACACAGCAACCTGGGCACGAGCGCCCAGCTCGGCCATCCATTCACGGAGCGCCGAGACGACGATTTCGCGGCCAATGATCACCGCCGCCGGCAAGGTCAGCCAGAGATTGCCATGTTCCTGCACCAGCAGCACCAGGGCCACCGCGACCATCAGCTTGTCGGCCACGGGGTCGAGAAAAGCACCGAACGGCGTGCTCTGCTCCAGGCGTCGGGCCAGGTAGCCGTCCAGCCAGTCCGTCGCGGCGGCGAAGGCAAAGACCGAGGCCGAGGCCACGTAGCTCCAGTGGTACGGCAAATAGAACAGCAATATGAAGATCGGGATGAGCAGGACGCGTAGGACGGTAATCAGGTTTGGGATATTCATCGGCACAACTGGCTACGAGGTTGACGGGCATTCTACTCGCTATGCAGGTTTGCATAAATCGACTCTGCGAGCTTTTTACTGATACCGGGTGCTTTGGCTATCTCCTCGATGCTGGCACGAGACAGTTCCTGCAATCCACCAAAATGTTTCAACAAGTCGCGACGGCGCGTCGGGCCGACGCCTGCCACACCCTCAAGTGTAGACGTGCGGCGCGTCTTTCCACGGCGGGCACGGTGTCCGGTGATGGCGAAACGGTGGGCTTCGTCGCGAATCTGTTGAATCAGGTGCAACGCCGGCGAATCGCCCTTGAGTGTGAATTCATGGGCGGCATCGTTCAGGTACAAGGTCTCGAAACCGGCCTTGCGTGTCGCGCCCTTGGCCACACCGAGCAGGATCAGGTCGGGGACCATCAACTCATTGAGCACATCGCGGGCCATGGACAACTGGCCCTTGCCGCCGTCCACCAGGAGGATATCCGGCAACTTGCCCTCCCCGTCCTTCAGCTTGCCGAAGCGCCGCATCAACGCCTGATGCATCGCCGCATAGTCGTCGCCCGGCGTGACGCCTTCGATGTTGTAACGGCGGTAATCGGACTTGATCGGGCCTTCCGGACCGAACACCACACAGGAGGCCACGGTCGCCTCGCCGCTGGAATGGCTGATGTCGTAGCACTCCAGCCGTTGCGGCGGCTCATCCAGGTTGAGGACATCGGCCAGGGCATCGAACCGCGCCGCCACGTGCTGACGGTTGGCCAGGCGTGCGCCCAGGGCCTGTTCGGCGTTGGTCACGGCCAGTTGCTGCCAACGGGCACGGGTGCCGCGAACGCGGTGGCTGATGGTCAGTTCACGACCGCGGAGCTTGTCGATGGCTTCGATCAGGGCCGGGAAATCCTCATGGACCACGTTGACGATCAACTCGGCCGGCAAGTCCCGTTCCGGACTGCTGATGTAGTACTGGCCCAGAAAAGCCGCCATGACCTCGGCCACGTCTTCCTCGATACCCACTTGGGGAAAGAAGTTCTTGCTGCCCAGCACCCGACCGCCGCGCACGCTGATCAAATGCACGCAGGCGCCGCCCGGGTTGATGAACGCCGCGACCACATCGACATCACCGCTGCCGCCTTCCATGCTTTGCTGGTCTTGCACGCGGCGCAGCAGACCGATCTGGTCGCGCAACTCGGCGGCCCGTTCGAATTCAAGGTTGACCGCCGCGTCCTCCATGGCTGCCGACAGCTCATCGGTCAGCGCATTGCTGCGGCCCTCCAGGAACATCACCGAGTGACGCACGTCCTCGGCGTAGACCTGGGGCTCGACAAACCCCACGCAAGGCGCCTTGCAGCGCTTGATCTGGTACTGCAGGCAGGGCCGGGTGCGGTTCTTGTAGTAGCTGTCTTCACACTGGCGAACGAAGAAGGTCTTCTGCAGCAGGCTGAGGCTTTCACGAATCGCCCCGGCGCTGGGATAAGGGCCGAAATACCTGCCCTTGGCCTTCTTGGCCCCCCGATGAATGCTCAGGCGCGGAAACGCCCCGTCGGACAGAAACACGTAGGGGTAGGATTTGTCGTCGCGCAGCAGGATGTTGTACGGCGGGCGCCATTCCTTGATCAGCGTCTGCTCAAGCAGCAGGGCCTCGGTTTCATTGGCGGTGATCGTCGTTTCGATTTGCGCGATGCGCCCCACCAGAGCAGAGGTCTTCGGGGCCAGGCCGGTCTTGCGGAAGTAGCTGGCCAGGCGTTTCTTGAGGTTCTTGGCCTTGCCGACATAAAGCAGGCGCGCCTCACTGTCGAACATGCGGTATACGCCGGGGCGACCGCTGCAGGTGGAGAGGAACGCGCTGGGATCAAACAATTCAGTCATTTTCAGGCGCTGGCATCGACCATGCCGTGGCGCACCGCCAACAGTGTCAATTCGACGTCACTGCTGATCGAAAGCTTCTCGAAGATACGGTAGCGGTAGGTGTTGACGGTCTTGGGGGACAGGCACAGCTTGTCGGAGATGATCTGTACCTTCTGGCAACCGACAATCATCAGGGCAATCTGGATTTCCCGTTCCGACAGCGCATCGAAAGGCGAATCGTTGGTCGGCTGGAATGACTTGATCGCCAACTGCTGGGCGATTTGCGGGCTGATGTAGCGTTGCCCGGCAAAAACCAGACGAATGGCCTGGACCATTTCGTTCAAGCCCGCGCCCTTGGTGAGGTAGCCCGCCGCGCCCGCTTGCAACAGCCGGGTGGGGAACGGGTCCTCTTCGCAGACGGTTACCGCGACCACCTTGATGTCCGGGTGGCTGCGCAGCAGCTTGCGCGTGGCTTCAAGACCGCCGATGCCAGGCATCTTGACGTCCATCAACACCACGTCGGGTTTCAACTCACGCGCCTTGATCAGCGCCTCTTCACCGGATTCAGCCTGACCAACTACCTGCAGGCCGTCGATGTCAGCCAGCATTCGTGTAATGCCCGTACGGACGAGATCATGGTCATCGACCACTAACACCCTAATCAAGCAGACACCTCACGATTTGGTCTTATTTGGATTGCACAACACCTTAGCAAAAAGCATCCGGCAGACCTAGCGCAAAGGGACAGATAAAAGTTACAACGCATCTTTATCGGCACGACATCCGAGGCGTCAAGCACCGGCGTCTCGCTGCATCCTCAGGAAACACTCGTCCTCGCCCACGACACGCAGGCCCATGCGTTCGTACAAGGCCCTGGCGGGATTGTCCTTGAACACCGTCAGGCGCAGCGCCGGGCGTCGTTCCAGCGCCACCAGGTCCCAAACCTGTCCGATCGTCCAGGTACCGGCGCCTTGCCCGCGGAACGCCTCGTTTACCTGCAGCTCACGGATATACAACGCCCGGGCATCACGGCTGAGGCTGACAAAGCCCAGCGCCTGGCCTTCACGACTGATTATCCAGTTCTGGCGAATGATCCAGGCCAGGTCGAACGCTTCGTCCTGCCAGAGCAAATCATGCCTGAGGTAATAGGCAAGCATGTTGTCGCAGGTCAACTGCCGGGCGAAGTCGATATCCCCGTTCGTTGCAGCACGCCACTCGAAACTCATGAAGACCTCATTGAAGCACTGTCACCGGCACGACTTGCCCGGCCCAGCCGTTGACGTCCCGGCGGGCAATCACCAACGACTCGCCCGTACCCGGCGCCGCCGCGAGCAGCGAACCGTCCGGGCCCCAGATGGCACTGCGGCCAGCCGACTCCCAGCCTCCGGTGACGCCGCCATGATTAGCCATCAGCACGGTCATGGCATGCTGCCGGGCATAACCTTGCAGCAACGTCGTATCGGGCAGGTAGCCACCCTCGGTGATCAATACCCCCGCTGCATAGAGCGTAGCGCCCTGCCCGGCTGCCGCAGCCGCATGACTGGCGTGGGAAAAATCGGCACACACCGCCAGCGCGATGCGATCCTGCCCCATTGTCAGCGTCGAGCCACCGTGACCCGGGGCGAAGGCGACTTCTTCCCCCGGGTGCAGATGCTGCTTGCTGTAGACCCCGAGGGAGCCGTCGGCACCCAGGACCAACGCGCCGATCACCACCGGAGCGTCGACCGACAGCCGAATGGGCATGCCCACCACGGCGGTCAGGCCGAGCGCTTGTGCCAGGTCACGCAGCGGTTGCAGCACGGCGTCCTCCGGCAGGATCGACAGATCCGCCGCCAGGCTGCGTTCGTAGCCGGTGAGCGACAGTTCAGGGAATACCAGTAACTGCACTCCCTGCTCAGCGGCAGCCTCCATGAAACGCTGATGACACGCGAGGTTGGCGCGAAGGTCCCCCGCGACAGAAATCGACTGGGCGGCGGCGAAGACTGGAGCGGTCATGGGTCATCCCTGGAAGGCGGTGCGAACCTGAAGTTTGTCATAAAGCCCAGCGGACTCAAGCCAGGGCGAACAATTGCATGCCCTCGATAGAATTTTCTGATTGAACCGCCGCCCTGCCCTCTAGTAAGCTCAGGGCCATTCATCGGAGACAGACCATGTTCAACGCCCTCTCACCGCTTCAAACCGCCAGCGCCCCGCGCTCGGTTGCGGCTGCCCGGGCGAACAGCGTTCAAACTCCGGTCAGCTTTTATTTTGGGTATTGGTTTAGCCACTGGCGCGCCTGATACCCAACCGGCGCCCACTTTAAAACGGGTCGCCTTCCAGAGTTTTCCAAACCCCCGGTCGGCCTCCCGACCGGGGGTTTTGTTTTTCCAGCCCCCTACATTTGCAGCACCAGACAACTTGAGGATTGAGCCATGAACTACGCCACTTATTACCGTTACGACAGTTTTTCCGCCTGGCGATTTACCAGCCACCGCTCGGGACAGCCTGCCGCCTCCGATCGGTCACCTACCGGTGGCAAGTCTCAATTGCGGGCCCATACGGCCAATTGTCGAACACCCCACTAGGACCGGCGCGGGAACGAACCCGCTGCCCGTCCAGGAAGCCAGATCATGAATTCGTCCGTCTCTGCTTTGCCGCTGTCCACGCTCAACCCTGCCAACGAAGCCCTGACCCTGCGTCTGCCAAGCTCGTTGCAACTCAAGCATCAATTGCCGCTCAGCACCGTGTTGAGCCACCAAGTGAGCCTCCATCGCCAGGCCATCCGCGCGATCCTCAACGGTGAAGACGCCCGCCTGCTGGTCATCCTCGGCCCCTGCTCGATCCATGACCCCAAATCCGCCCTCGAATACGCCGCCAACCTGGCTCGCGTGGCCCACGAAGTGAGCGACAGCATGCTGTTGGTCATGCGCGCCTACGTGGAAAAGCCCCGAACGACTGTGGGTTGGAAAGGCCTGGCCTACGATCCCGGCCTGGATGGCAGCGACGACATGGCCGCCGGCCTGACCTTGTCCCGGGAGTTGATGCGAGAGATGCTGCAACTGGGCCTGCCCGTCGCCACCGAACTGTTGCAACCCATGGCCGCCAGTTACTTCGATGACCTGCTCAGTTGGGTCGCCATTGGCGCTCGCACCACCGAATCGCAGATACACCGGGAGATGGCCAGCGGGCTGGGCATGCCGGTGGGGTTCAAGAACGGCACGGACGGCGGGGTCGGCAT
Organism: Pseudomonas sp. NFACC37-1; assembly: GCF_900101575.1. NCBI lineage: Bacteria > Pseudomonadati > Pseudomonadota > Gammaproteobacteria > Pseudomonadales > Pseudomonadaceae > Pseudomonas > Pseudomonas sp. NFACC37-1. The sequence continues at coordinate 45,359 of NZ_FMUZ01000015.1, forward strand.
TGCCTGCGACGCCATGCGCTCCGCCGCCCACCCCCATCGGCATTTCGGCGTCGACAGCCAGGGGCATCCGGCGATCATCCAGACCCCAGGCAACCCCGACACCCACCTGGTGCTGCGCGGCGGCCATCGCGGACCGAACTATGACCGCCAGAGCGTCACGCAGATACACGGCGACCTGACCCGCCTCAAGATACCCGCGCGGATCATGGTGGACTGCAGCCACGCCAACAGCGGCAAGGACCCGCTGCGTCAGCCGCAGGTGTTCAATGACGTGCTGGAACAACGGCTGCAAGGGAACCGCTCCCTGATCGGCATGATGCTCGAAAGCCACCTGTTCGAAGGCTGCCAGCCACTGGGCCCGTCGATGCGCTACGGTGTCTCGGTCACCGATGGCTGCCTGGGCTGGGAGTCCACCGAGCAACTGTTGCGCGAGGCTCATCGCCGGTTGCAATTGCCCGCCTGAGGTCCCGAACCCACCTGCCCCTGGAACCAGGGGCAGCATGGAGCTCTTTTGTGGGAGCGAGCTTGCTCGCGATGGCGTCAGTTCAGCCAGCCTTGGGTTGCCTGACACACCGTCATCGCGAGCAAGCTCACTCCCCACCAGGGTTGCGCGAGACTTCGCTCAGCCTGACGCGCTGGAACGCACCCGGACCGTCACCCACTCGGAGCGCTGGCTGACGTCATCCAGGCGCTCAACCTGATAGAACACGCTCACCGACCTGTCGCGCTGGTCCTGCCAGTAACTTGCGGGAATCACGAACATGAGCGGTTTACCTGCCGTGGCCTCGGTGATTTCGCGCTCAAGCACATAAGCGGAGTTGCCATTGCACTGCAACCAGACCAACTCGCCCGCCTCAAGCCCGGGATCATCGATGACAATCGTCACCCCCTCTTGCAGGTCGTCGACCGCCAGCCAACCGTCGCTCATCTCCCTAATCTGAAGGGCCTTCAGCGCAGGGCGCTGCAACGGGCCGATATGCAACGACAAGGGCCCAGCCCGACGCACCGAGTGTCCACGCCTGACGACATAGGTCAGGGCCAGATCGTGTCCCGAATGAGGCGCGATCAGCGAATGATCGATCCAGAGCGATACCTCACGACCCACCGCATGGGCTTCTATATCCAGCACATCACGCCACAGCGCTTTGAAATCCTTGCTGGCCGTCAGGATCAGCCGATCTCCGACCGCCATCCTGGCGTAGGGCCGAATGCTCACCCACGTGCCTTCAGGCACCCGGCTCGGATCGAGGCTGCCCCTCACCGCATCGTTGGCAATGGCAGGCAGCAGTTGCGGCGATGCATCGCCGATCTCCAGTTGCAGGTGTTCCGAAAACAGTGTGGCCGGCAACCGCTTGCCCGTCACCTGATAGGAGACCTCCAGCGAACCGCCGTCCAACTCGGCGATATGCGGTTCGCGCACGACGAACACGACGTCTCGCCCCACTTGCCGTTCCGTGACGAACCCGGCCACTTCATGCCGGTAGGGTTCGCCATCGTTGTTAAGGCCGTGCCAACGCAGCAACACCTCATCCCCGCAGGTCATCATGGGATAAGACTTGACGGTCACCACGGCGTTGCGCCAAGCGGGGTTGATCACCCCGTCCCTGGCCGCTGCCAGGACCGGTGGCGGCAGCCTTGTTGTTGGGGTTGAACGGGCTCGTTGAAGCGATGGATAGGTGATCATGTACAGGCTCCAGTCCTTGGATGAAGGCATCGTTTGAATAACGGCGCCCGGCGGATCCATTAGAACCCGCTCGCGCCAAACCCACAGCCAGACAAGACGACAGCGCGAGTGCTCCTTGGCGCTCGAACCTGTAGCTGCAAACGACAGCGGTTATAGGAGACCTCCTACATCCTCAAGTGCCGCCGGATTACTTCCCACTCTTCCCACTTTTTTTATTCCGGTTTCCCTGGATCAGGGCGGTTTCTTCCTACACCGCACAGGATGAGCCTGCATTAGAGTGAAGTCGCAAACTCAAGGTGAACCTCCTCGAAAAAGGTACGAACATGCAACGGAATGCAACCACTCAATTTCCCATCCTGCTGGTCCATGGGTTGTTCGGGTTTGACAAGATCGGCGGCTTCGAACTTTTCCATGGCATCAAACAGGCCCTACGCGCAGGCGGTGCCCGGGTGTTCATCCCGCACTTGTCGGCCACCCACTCCAACGAAGCCAGGGGCGAACAATTGCTGGTTCAGATCGATCGGGTTCTGGCCGGCACCGGCGCCACCCGGGTCAACCTGATCGGCCACAGCCAGGGTGCGCTGGCCGCCCGGTATGCCGCCGCCCTGGCCCCCGACAAGGTGGCCTCGGTCACCTCGGTCAGCGGCCCCAACCATGGCTCCGAACTGGCCGATTTCCTGCGCAAGGCCCTTACGCCCGGACGGCTGCCTGGGCATGTGGCAAGGGGCGTCGCCACGCTCTTCGCCGATTTCATCTCGCTGCTGGACGGCCAGGCGCAGCTATCGCCGGCCGCTGTCGCCGCGCTGCCGGCGCTGACCACCGAGGGCGTGGGCGCCTTTAATGACAAGTACCCCCAGGGCCTGCCGAAGCACTGGGGCGGGAACGGTCCGGAACGGGTCAACGGCGTGCGTTACTACTCATGGAGCGGCACGTTGCCAGAAGCGACGGACAAAGAACGAGAGCCTTTGCAGGTTTTCTGCCGCGCCTTTTCCGAATACTTCATCACCGAAGCCGGGCAGAACGACGGCCTGGTCGGGCGCTTCAGTTCGCACTTGGGCAAGGTCATTCGCTCCGACTATCCCATGAACCACCTGGAGGCCATCAGCCCGGGAGGCGGCAAGGCATGCCAGGGGGCAGACCCCACAGAGCTTTACCTGCGCCACGCCGAGCGCCTGCGCAAAGCCGGCCTTTGATCGCCAGGCCCAAGGTTTTGACGCAATTTTGACAACACCCCGTCAATGAATCCGGTAGGCTCAACACCTTTAAATATATCGAAAGGAATTTGCCCCATGGCCAAAGCCACTGCCCGCCACATCCTGGTTGCCACCGAAGACAAGTGCAACGAACTCAAGGCCCAGATCGAAGCCGGTGCCGACTTCGCCGAAGTGGCCAAGGCCAACTCTTCCTGCCCGTCCAGCCGTCAGGGCGGCGACCTGGGTTCGTTCGGCCCGGGCCAGATGGTCAAGGAGTTCGACACCGTGGTGTTCAGCGCACCGATCAACACCGTCCAAGGCCCGGTCAAGACCCAGTTCGGCTACCACCTGCTGGAAGTCACCAGCCGCCAGGACTGATCCCGGTTTATCGGCATAACGGCCCGCCCTTCGGTGGGCCGTTGTGCTTGGGTCTCGCGGGACTGGCGATTCAAGCGCCGCTCGCGTACAAATCGTGTCATCGATCACCCGGCTCTAAGGCTGACAATGCGACTGGCGTTCCCTTCACTGCTATTGATTGCCATGGTCCTGCTGACAGGCGCCGCCGGCGTCGATGCAGCACCGCAACATGCCCTGACCGTCTATGGCGAACCCGCCAAATATGCCGAAGGCTTCGGCCACTTCGCCTACGCCAACCCCCAGGCCCCAAAAGGTGGGACCATGCGCCGCTCGGCCGTGGAGATTGGCCACTTCGACCACATCCTGCCCTACATCGACAAAGGCATCGGCGTCAGCCAGATCGACGGGATGCTCTACTCGCCCCTGGCCCAGCGCTCGCTGGATGAACCCTATACCGTCTATGGCCTGGTGGCGCAGAAGATGGAGCGTGCCGACGATGGCCTGTCCCTGCGCTTCTACCTCAACCCCAAGGCCCGCTTCGCCGATGGCAAGCCCATCACCGCCCAGGACGTGCGCTACAGCTTCGAGCTGTTGATGACCCAAGGCAGCCTGCGTTATCGCACCCAGTTCGCGGCGGTCAAGGACGTAGTGGTCGAGGACGAGCGCACCGTGCGCTTCAACTTCAAGAACAACGAAAGCCGCACCCTGCCCTTGGACATCGCCACCCTGCCGGTCCTTCCCGAACATTGGTGGAAGACGCGCGACTTCGCCAACGGCGGCGGCTACGAGGCGCCACTGGGCAGTGGCCCCTACCGGGTGAGCAAGGTCGATTCCGGGCGCAGCATCACGTTCGAGCGCAATGCCAATTGGTGGGGCAAGGATTTGCCGGTCAGTCGTGGGCTCTACAATTTCGACCATTTCAGCATCGAGTATTTTGGCGACACTGACGTCGCCCGCCAGGTGCTGCGCAGCGGCGCCTATGACTACAATCGCGAATTCTCCGCCACCGGCTATGCCATCGGCTACGACGGCCCGGCCCTGCAGGACGGCCGCCTGCAAAAGGCCCACCTGGCCAAAGAGGCGCCCCAGGCCGCCCAGGGTTTTGTCTTCAACCTGCAAAAACCGCAGTTCCAGGACCGCCGCGTGCGCCAGGCCCTGGCCATGCTCTGGGATTTCGAATGGAGCAACCGCCAGATGATGCGCAATGTCTATGTGCGTCAGCAGAGTTACTTCTCCAACACTGACCTCGCCGCCCGAAAACTGCCCGATGCCGGCGAGCTGGCGATTCTGGAGCCGTTGCGCGGACAGATTCCCGACGAAGTCTTCACCCAGGTCTTCCAGGCCCCGAAAACCGATGGCAGCGGGGTGATCCGCGACAAACAATTGCAAGCCCTGGCCCTGTTGGAACAGGCCGGCTGGAAACCCGACGGCGACCGCCTGGTGAATGCCGAGGGCGAACCGCTGAGCTTTACCTTCCTGAACAGCCAGAACGGTATCGACCGCCTGCTGCTGCCCTACAAACGTACCCTGGCGCAAATCGGCATCGACATGAGCATTCGCCGCATCGACGCCTCCCAGTACGTCAATCGCCTGATGAGTCGCGACTACGACATGATCATCACCGGCTACCCCGTCAGCACCTCGCCGGGCATGGAACTCTACAATTACTTCGGTTCGGCGGCCGCCAACGATCCGGGGGCCAACAACTACATGGCCTTGAAGAACCCGGCGGTGGACGCGCTGATCGACGGCCTGGTCAAGGCCAGCACCCAAGCCGACATGCTGCGCCATGCCCACGCCCTGGACCGGGTGCTGCAATGGAATTACTACTGGATCCCCAACTATTACCCGCCGGGCAGCTCGACCGTGTGGTGGAACCGCTTCGGCATGCCCAAGGTTCAGGCCAGCAATGACGAAGCCATCGAAAGCTGGTGGGAAGTGAGCACCACACCGTTGACCAACGAGCAGATGCGCGCCGAACGCATCAGGCGCGGCACACCTGGAGGGCCGCATTGATGTGGGCTTATATCGCGCGGCGCCTGCTGCTGATCATTCCCACGCTGGTGATTATCCTGCTGGTGAACTTCGTCATCGTGCAGGCCGCACCCGGCGGGCCGGTGGAACAGGCCATCGCCCACCTGCAAGGCATCGGCGGCACCAGCGTCGGCGGTTCGGGCAGTGAGATGAGCGGCAATTCCCGCGCCAGTCGCGGCCTGGACCCGCAACTGATCAAGGACATCGAGAAACAATACGGCTTCGATAAACCGGCCCACGAGCGCCTTTGGCTGATGCTCAGCAGCTATGCGCGCCTCGACTTCGGCAAGAGCTTCTTCCGCGGCGCCACGGTCACCGACCTGATCCTGGAAAAGATGCCGGTGACCATCTCCCTCGGGCTCTGGGCGACCTTGATCACGTACCTGGTGTCGATTCCCCTGGGCATTCGCAAGGCCGTGCGTCACGGCTCGGCATTCGACGTATGGAGCAGCACCGCGATCATCATTGGCTACGCCATGCCGGCGTTCCTCTTCGCGATGTTCCTGATCGTGGTGTTCGCTGGCGGCACCTCGCTGAACTGGTTTCCGGTGCGCGGGCTGGTGTCGGACAACTTCGAGTCACTGTCGACGCTGGGCAAGATCGCCGATTATTTCTGGCACCTGGTGCTGCCGGTCACCTCGCTGGTGATCGGCGGCTTCGCCACCCTGACGATCCTGACCAAGAACTCGTTCCTCAATGAAATCACCCGCCAGTACGTGGTCACGGCGCGGGCCAAGGGCATGAGCGAACAGCGGGTGCTCTACGGTCACGTGTTCCGCAATGCGATGCTGCTGGTGGTCTCCGGCATTCCCCAGGCGTTCATCAGCGTGTTCTTTGCCGGCTCCTTGCTGATCGAGGTGATTTTTTCCCTCGATGGGCTGGGGCGCATGAGCTACGAGGCCGCGGTGTCCCGGGATTATCCGGTGGTGTTCGGCTCGCTGTTCATCTTCACGCTGTTCGGCCTGCTGATCAAACTCATCGGCGACCTCTGCTACACCCTGGTGGACCCGCGCATCGACTTCGCCGCGAGGAGCGCCTGATGTTCAAGCTTTCCCCCTTGGGCCGCCGACGCTTCGAGCGTTTCAGGAAAAACCGCCGGGGCTGGTGGTCGTTGTGGCTGTTCATCGGCCTGTTCATCCTGAGCCTGGGCGGCGAGTTGATTGCCAATGACAAGCCACTGGTGGTGAGCTACCAGGGCTCGCTGTATTTCCCGGTATTCAAGCGCCACACCGAGCAGGAATTTGGCGGGCAACTGCCGTTCCAGGCCGACTACCGCAGCAGCTACGTGCAGAACCTGATCCACAAGGACGGCGGCTGGCTGTGGTTTCCACCGATCCCGTTCAGCGACGACACCCCCAACTACGACCTCAACCAACCCGCTCCGAGCCCGCCCTCATCGGTGAACTGGCTGGGCACCGATGACCAGTCCCGGGATGTGCTGGCCCGGGTGATCTTCGGCGCCCGGGTGTCGATCCTGTTCGCCCTGGCCCTGACCGCCATCAGTGCGCTGATCGGCATCGCCGCCGGTGCGTTGCAGGGGTATTACGGCGGCTGGGTGGATCTGCTCGGGCAGCGCCTGCTGGAAGTCTGGTCCGGCCTGCCAGTGCTCTACCTGTTGATCATCCTGTCCGGCTTCGTCGAGCCGAATTTCTGGTGGCTGCTGGGGATCATGGCGCTGTTTTCCTGGCTGGCCCTGGTGGACGTGGTCCGCGCCGAGTTCCTGCGCGGGCGCAACCTGGAGTACGTCAAGGCCGCCAGGGCCCTGGGGCTCAGTGATCGCAAGGTGATCGTGCGGCATATCCTGCCCAACGCGATGAACGCCACCCTGAGCTACCTGCCCTTCATCCTCACCGGGGCAATCTCCACCCTCACCGCCCTGGATTTTCTTGGCTTCGGCATGCCGGCCGGCAGCGCCTCCCTGGGCGAGTTGATCGCCCAGGGCAAACAGAACCTGCAAGCGCCATGGCTGGGGCTGACGGCGTTTTTCACCCTGGCCCTGATTCTTTCCCTGTTGGTGTTTATCGGCGAAGCGTTGCGAGACGCGTTCGACCCACGCTCTTGAAAACAGCCATGAAGCGGAACCTTGAGATGAGCGATAACCTGATCGAAATCCGCGACCTGAGCGTGGCCTTCAACGACCAGACGGTGGTGCGCAACCTGTGCCTGGACATCCGCCCCGGCGAATGCCTGGCCCTGGTGGGCGAGTCGGGCTCGGGCAAGTCGGTGACCGCCCATTCGATCCTGCAATTGCTGCCCGAGAACGAAGCCCACACCAGCGGCAGCATTCGCTATCGCGGCCAGGAACTGGTGGGGGCCGACGCCAAGACCCTGCGGGAGTTGCGCGGCAACCGCATCGCCATGATCTTCCAGGAACCGATGACTTCGCTGAACCCGCTGCACAGCGTCGAAAAGCAGATCGGTGAAACCCTGATGCTGCACCGGGGCCTGGGCGGCAAGGCGGCACGCGAGCGCATTCTGGAGCTGCTGGCCCTGGTGGGGATTCAGAAACCCGCCGAGCGGCTCAAGGCCTATCCCCATCAACTGTCCGGCGGCCAACGGCAACGGGTAATGATCGCCATGGCCCTGGCCTGCGAGCCGGAGCTGTTGATCGCCGACGAACCGACCACGGCGCTGGACGTGACCGTGCAACGCAAAATCCTGCTGTTGCTCAAGTCTTTGCAGCAACGGCTCGGCATGTCCTTGCTGTTGATCAGTCACGACCTGAACCTGGTGCGCAGCATCGCCCAACGGGTGTGCGTGATGAAGGCCGGGGAAATCGTCGAACAGGCGCCTTGCGAAACCCTCTTCAGCGCGCCGAAACACCCCTACAGCTGCGAGCTGTTGCACGCCGAACCGGAAGGCGAGGCCCTGCCCCGGGACGACCGCGAGGACGTGTTGCAGGTACAAGACCTGCGCGTGAGTTTTCCCCTGGGGGGCGGGCTGTTCCGGCGCAAGGAATACTTGCGCGCTGTGGACGGTATCAGCCTGAGCATCCAGCGCGGCAAGACCCTGGGCATCGTCGGCGAATCCGGCTCCGGCAAGTCCACCCTCGGCCAGGCGATCCTGCGGCTGATCGAGTCCGAAGGCAGCATTCGTTTCCAGGGCCAGGCCCTCGATCATCTGTCGCAGAAAGCGCTGCGGCCGTGGCGCAAGCAGATGCAGGTGGTGTTCCAGGACCCGTTCGGCAGCCTCAGCCCACGGATGTCGGTGCAGCAGATCATCAGCGAAGGCCTCGAGGTGCACAGCCCGTCCAGTGCCGAGCAGTGCGAAGCCCAGGTGATCCAGGCGCTCAAGGAAGTCGGCCTCGACCCGCAGACCCGCCATCGCTATCCCCACGAATTCTCCGGCGGCCAGCGCCAACGCATCGCCATCGCCCGGGCGCTGGTGCTCAAGCCGGCCCTGATCCTGTTGGACGAACCGACCTCGGCCCTGGACCGCACCGTGCAGAAACAGGTGGTCGCGCTGCTGCGCCAGCTCCAGGAAAAACACGGCCTGACCTACCTGTTCATCAGCCATGACCTGGCGGTGGTCCGCGCCCTGGCCCACGACATGATCGTGATCAAGGACGGCAAAGTGGTCGAGCAAGGCGCCAGTCACGACGTGTTCGATTCACCCCAGCATCCCTATACCAAAGAGCTGTTGGCGGCGGCGCATCCGGGGTAATCCTGTCAACTTGCAGGATTGCGTGCCATGACGATCCACGCCGCGCCGTCGATCATCACCGACCGCTCACCAGGGAGGCCCGCGAAGGCGGCACGAACCGCGGCCCAGGCGCGGGCGCGGATGTCGTCGGACTGATCAGCTAACACAAGCGACAATGGGCCGCCCTCGAACGCCATCTTCACCGCGTCGTCGATCGCTTCGTCCCGCGTCCCGCCCTCACCGAACGGGATGGCAGCATCAAAGGGCGCGATAGTGATATCGGTGAAGCCGGCCCTCGTCAGGATGCGTGTCAGCCGCCCCCGGTCGCCGAACGAGAACGGGCCGGGAGCTTCGGGACCGGGCGGCGCGGGGAGCGGGACGATGTCCTTGATTGCGGCCATCGGCAAGCGCACCCAATCGTTCTCGGCCACGCCACGCCAGCAGACGAAAGCGACCCGCCCGCCCGGCAGCAGCGCGTGTCGCATATGGGCGAAGGCCCCTGTGGGGTCGTCGAAGAACATGACTCCGAAGCGCGAGAACAGGATGTCGAACGCACCCTCGGGCAGCTCGGCGCTGCTGGCGTCGGCGACCCGGAACTGGGCCGGCGTATCCTGTGGCGCCAGTGCGCGCGCTCGACCGATCAGCGGTTCGGATATGTCCACGCCCAGCACATGGCCGCCCGCGCCGACGCGGGAGGCCAGAGCCAGACTCGACGCGCCCGCGCCGCAGCCGATATCCAGCACGCGTTCGCCCATGGCGGGCGCGGCGGCTTCGATCGCGGCCTGACCGAATACCGCAAACATGGCGTCGAGCCGGGCCTGGTTGGCGGCCCAGTACTCACCGCTTTGGCCATTCCAGTCGGCGACTTGATGGGCATTTTGCTCTGTCATGACATCTCCTCGTCTTGAGTCGTTCTTCAGGCCACGCAAAAGCCGGGGACGGCGACCTTCTGGAACAGGTGCGGGCTGGCCACAACGGATGACGGATATGCAGGAAGTTTCGCGAGGAACGCGGGATCAGTGAAGGCGGCGCGGACCGCCTCGGTGGATTCCCACACCACATAGTTCAGGTAAGTCGGGCTATCGCCGATCGCTCGATGCAGTTGCATGGAAATGAAGCCCGGTTGCTTCGTTATGACCTCGGCAGCTGCCTTGAAAGCGTCCAGGAAGCCCGCTTCATCGGCGGGATCGACGACCGTGAAGAGGTTGATCAGCACGAGAGGCGCGGCCGCGATACCGAGTTGGCGGTCAAATGGAAATTTCTCGTCTAGAGGTTTGAATGGTTTTATGGCGGGCATGGCGGCGCTCCTGTTTATTGTGCAATTGAAACTGGGGAGATCGATGCTGCTTGCCCTCAAACCAGCATCGACTGCTGAGCGGAGATGCCCGCCGTCGCGCCCTGCCATGATGCCGTGGTGACCGAGGGCATTGCCGGGTTGGCGAGGTCGCCGGCGGCGTAGATGCCGGGCACGCTGGTTTCGCGGCGCTCGTCGACCTTGAGGACGATGCCCTGGGGCGTTTCAACCGTGGCGAGACCCAGCGATTCATGCAGGCGTGCGGACGGCTTGTTGCGCGGATGCGCGAACAGGATGTCGACCGCGACAGAGGGGCCGGCGTCGAGCCTGACGGTGGCGTTATGGCTCTCGTCATGGTCGATTTCGGTGACCCGGCCATCGACGACAGGGATGCCACGGCGCGCCAGATCGGCTCGGATATCGGGTGAAATGTCGTGACCATTGGCGAAGACCGTCAACGTGTCAGTCCAATCGTGGTACAGCCTGACGTAGTTGTGCGACATTGGGCCGGACCAGACGAGGCCCCAATGCCGGCCGGCAACTTCAAAGCCGTCGCAATAGGGGCAAGGCACGATGGAGGTGCCCCAGCCTTCGGCAAAGCCGGGCACTTCAGGCATCTGGTCGGCGACGCCATAGCTCAGGATCAGGCGGCGCGCCCTGAGGCTTTCGCCCTCGCTCGTGAGGACGGAGAAATCGTCGATGGCGCCGGAGACGCTCTCGGCCCGGGTATTGACCAGTTGGATCGTGGGATAACGTGCCAACTGCTGCCGCGCCTCGGCCAGTATCTCCAGCGGTGGCTTGTGGTCGTGGCCGAGCAGGCCATGGGAGTGGTCGGCGAAGCGATTGCGCGGCAGGCCGGTATCGAGAACGGTGACCTTGCGGCGGGCACGGCCGAGTTGCAGGGCGGCGGCAAGCCCGGCAAAGCTGCCGCCGATGATGATGACGTCATTCATGTTGATGGGCTCCGTACTGTGGAGGGAGGAGATTGGTTTGTACTTTAAGATACTTTGAAGTACCATAATTCAAGAATTAGAATACTGTCAAGTACTGGAATTTTTATGACCGAAAACAGCCAGGCCCGTCGCGGCCGGCCCGCCAACGAGGCGCTTGGCCAAACGATAGTCGACGCCGCGGGCGAACTTTTTGTGGAGTTGGGTTTTCAAGCGACGACCATGGACAAGGTCGCCCAGCGGGCGAAGATCTCCAAGCTCAGCATCTATCGGCACTTCGAGAACAAGGAGGCGCTGTTCAGTGCGGCAATCGCGGCCCACTGCCATCAATTTGCACCGCAGGCCCTTATTGAAGGCGTCGGCGGTTCGGCGGCAGATCAGCTCATGGCGGTGGGAACATCCCTGCTGCGCACGTTGTTGAGCCCCGACGTGCGCAGTGTCGAAGCCATGATCATGGCCGACAAGACGAATCAAAAATCGTTAAGCAAGCGCCATTACGAAGCCGGCCCCGCCTATGTCATCGCCCAGATCGAGGCCCTGTTGCGTCAGTTGCACGCGAAGGCGGTGCTGAACGTGCCCGATCCTCTGGGGTCCGCCCGCTTGTTTGCCGCGCTTTTCAAAGGATCCGATCTCCTGATGATCGCGCGCTTCGATGAGGCCAGAGCAGAGGACGACAACGAAATGGAATCCTATTGCCGGTCGGCCGTCGCCATGTTCATCGCCGCGCACGGTGGTAACGACCACGCGGGCGGATAAGTATTTGATTGCTCCGGGCGGCTTGGCCGGGGCCGTCCATTTGGAGAGCTTCTAACCGTACAAGTTAGCTAGAAAGCAACAGCGGCGCTTCGATCCTGGAATTTCCCCCGGCATAATGCGGCTCTTGGCACCCGTCCATGGCTGCCGGCAAATCCCTCCTCCCTGGAAATGCCCGATGAACACCACCGAAAGCCTCAAGGATTACAAGCGCGTGCGCACGCTGGCGATCCGTTCGTTGTTCGAGATCATCGAGCAGTCCAGCGAAGGCACGGTGATTGTCGACCGTGATGCGAATATCGTCTGGATGAACGAACGCTACGCCCGCCGTTTCGGCCTGAACTCGGCCCAGGAAGCCATTGGCCGGGCGTGCGAAAGCGTGATTCCCAGCAGCCTGTTACGCGAAGTGGTGCGCACCGGGCGCCCGATCCTGCTGGACATGCAGGACACGCCCAAGGAGCCGCTGGTGGTGATGCGCCTGCCGATACACGACAGCGCGGGCGCGGTGATCGGTGCCATCGGCTTTGCCTTGTTCGATGAGTTGCACAGCCTGTCGCCGATGCTCAAGCGCTACCTGAGCATGCAGGAAGAACTGGCCTCCACCCGCTCATTGCTACGGGCGCGGCAAACCAAGTACAACTTCGCCCATTTCATTGGCACCAGCAGCGCCGGCCTTGAGGTCAAGCGCCGTGCCCGGCGTAGCGCCAGCGCCGATTCGCCGGTGCTGCTGCTGGGCGAAACCGGCACCGGCAAGGAACTGCTGGCCCAGGCCATCCACAGCGCTTCGCCGCGGGCGCACAAGGCGTTCGTCAGCATCAACAGCGCGGCGATTCCTGAATCGCTGCTGGAAGCCGAGTTTTTCGGCACCGCCCCGGGGGCCTTTACCGGGGCCGACCGCAAGGGCCGTGCCGGCAAGCTGCAGATTGCCCAAGGCGGCACGCTGTTCCTCGACGAGATCGGCGACATGCCGCTGCCGCTGCAAAGCAAACTGTTGCGGGTGCTCCAGGAAAAAGAGTACGAACCGGTGGGCTCCAACGAGGTGCTGCAAAGCGACGTGCGAATCATCGCCGCCACTTCCATGGATCTGGAAGCGGCGATCAAGCGCGGAGAGTTCCGCGCCGACCTGTATTACCGCCTCAACGTATTGCCGATCCAGGTCCCACCGTTGCGCGAACGCCTGGATGATTTGCCAGCCTTGGGCGAAGCGATCCTGGAGGAGTTGCGCAGCCAGCACGAACTGAACCCCGCCGCACTCGACCTGCTGCGACAACACGCCTGGCCGGGCAACATCCGCGAGCTGCGCAATGTGCTGGAACGGGCTGCGCTGCTCAGCGATGACCTGGTGCTCACGGCAGCGGACATCCGCGCGGCCATTGGGACCTTCATGCCGGTAACACGCCCGGCGGACGTGAGCTACGAACCCCTGCCCCAGGAAACCTTCAGCCAGGCCCGGGCGCGCTTCGACCGACAACTGATCGAAACCACCCTCGCGCAATGCGGCGGCAAAGTGGTGGAAGCGGCCGAGCGGTTGGGGCTGGGGAGATCGACGTTGTACAAGAAAATGGTGGCGTTGGGCATTGCCGAGTCTCAATAGAGAGACTTGAATCTCAAAATATAGACTGCCGGTTTTGGAGCGCTTTGCGCTCCATCGCGAGCAAGCTCGCTCCCACAGTTGACCGCGTAACTCAAGAACCTGTGGGAGCGAGCTTGCTCGCGATGAGGCCAGCCCATCCCCTAAAAATCTCAAAACAGAGACAAAACCCTCACTCCCGCCCTAAAAAATAAAACAATCTCCTTATATTTCAAATAGTTACACACCTGGCACAAAACTCGCTAAAGCCTCTCCCACAGCGTCACCACAACAATAACAATCCAGGAGACACACCATGAGTGTGATCATTGCCTTGGCAGCCCTCGCGCTGCTGATGGTCGCCGCCTACCGTGGCTACAGCGTTATCCTCTTTGCCCCCATCGCCGCCCTCGGTGCCGTCCTGCTCACCGACCCTTCCGCCGTCGCCCCCGCATTCACCGGGGTGTTCATGGAGAAAATGGTCGGCTTCATCAAACTGTATTTCCCGGTATTCCTGCTGGGCGCGGTGTTCGGCAAGCTGATCGAGCTGTCGGGGTTCTCCCGCTCCATCGTCGCCGCGGCGATTCGCTTGCTGGGGACGCGCCAGGCCATGCTGGTGATCGTACTGGTCTGCGCCTTGCTGACCTATGGCGGCGTGTCGCTGTTTGTCGTGGTCTTCGCGGTGTACCCGTTCGCCGCCGAGATGTTCCGCCAGAGCAATATCCCCAAGCGTCTGATCCCGGCCACCATCGCCCTCGGCGCATTCTCATTCACCATGGACGCCCTGCCCGGCACGCCGCAAATCCAGAACATCATCCCCAGCACGTTCTTCAACACCACCGCCTGGGCCGCACCCTGGCTGGGGGTGATCGGTACAATCTTCGTGTTCAGCCTCGGCATGCTGTTTTTGCAACGTCAGCGCAACAAGGCCCAGCGTGTGGGCGAAGGCTATGGCACCGAACTGCGCAACGAGCCGGAAACCGCCGAAGACATCAAGCTGCCGAACCCGTGGATCGCCGTTTCGCCACTGCTGGCGGTGGGCATCATGAACCTGCTGTTCACCCAGTGGATCCCACAGTGGTACGGCAAGACCCACAGCCTGGCGCTGCCGGGCATGGCGACACCGGTGACCAGCGACATCGCCAAGCTCACTGCCATCTGGGCAGTGCAGGCGGCGTTGCTGGTGGGCATCATCATGGTCTTGCTGTTCGGCTTCCGGGCCATTCGCAGCAAACTGGCCGAAGGCAGCAAGAGCGCCGTGGGCGGTGCGTTGCTGGCGGCGATGAACACCGCTTCGGAATACGGCTTCGGTGCGGTCATCGCCTCCTTGCCAGGCTTCCTGGTGCTGGCCGACTGGCTCAAGAACATTCCCAATCCGCTGGTCAACGAAGCGGTGACGGTCACGCTGCTGGCGGGCATCACCGGCTCCGCCTCGGGCGGCATGAGCATCGCCTTGGCGGCGATGTCTGAAAGTTTTATCAGCGCCGCCCACGCCGCCAACATTCCCCTGGAAGTGCTGCACCGGGTGGCTGCCATGGCCAGCGGCGGCATGGACACCCTGCCCCACAACGGCGCGGTGATTACCCTGCTGGCGGTAACCGGGCTGACCCACCGCGAAGCCTACAAAGACATTTTCTGCATTACGCTGATCAAGACCCTCGCGGTGTTCTTCGTGATCGCTGTGTTCTACGCCACTGGCATTGTGTGAGGTTCCCATGACAACTCCTCTTTCGGGCAAGACCGCCCTGGTCACCGGTTCTACCAGCGGCATCGGCCTGGGCATCGCCCTGAGCCTGGCCAAGGCCGGCGCCAACCTGATCCTCAACGGCTTCGGCGATGCCTCGGCGGTGATCGCCGAGATCAAACAGTTCGGCGGCAAGGTCGGTCATCATCCGGCCGATGTCAGCGACCCGGCGCAGATCGCCGACATGCTCGCCTACGCCGAGCGCGAGTTCGGCGGCGTGGACATCCTGGTGAACAACGCCGGGATCCAGCACGTGGCCGCCGTGGAAGATTTCCCGGTGGAGCGCTGGGACTCGATCATTGCCATCAACCTGTCCTCGGTGTTCCACGCCACCCGCCTGAGCCTGCCGGGCATGCGGGCCAAGGGCTGGGGCCGGATCGTCAACATCGCCTCGGTGCATGGCCAGGTCGGCTCGGTGGGCAAGGCGGCGTATGTCGCGGCCAAGCATGGGGTGATCGGCCTGACCAAGGTGGTCGGCCTGGAAACCGCCACCAGCAACGTGACCTGCAACGCCATCTGCCCGGGCTGGGTGCTGACGCCACTGGTGCAAAAACAGATCGACGACCGCATTGCCGCCGGCGTTGACCCGCAACAAGCGCAGCATGATCTGTTGGCTGAGAAACAACCGGCCCTGGAATTCGTCACCCCGCCGCAACTGGGGGAACTGGTGCTGTTCCTGTGCAGCGAAGCCGGCAGCCAGGTGCGGGGCGCGGCGTGGAATATCGATGGTGGGTGGTTGGCCCAGTAAGGTCCTGCGACTCCTTGTGGCGAGGGGATTTATCCCCGCTGGGGCATACCCTGTAGGAGCTGGCGAAGCCTGCGATCTTTTAATCTTTCGCTCGAGATTCAACGGGCAGTGGAAAGATCGCAGCCTCGCTGCACTCGTCAGCTCCTACCGCCCAACGGGGATAAATCCCCTCGCCACGGGATTGGCTCGCTCTATAGTGTGTACATAAAAAAACAAGAGGCCCCCCATGTCCGACCTCCTCTGGCAACCCAGCCCCGAACGCATCGCCCAGTCGCGCATGAACGCCTTTCGCCAGTTCGTCAACGCGCGGCATCACCTGCAACTGAACGACTACCCCGCCCTGCACGCCTGGAGCATCGACCAGCGCGGGGCCTTCTGGCAGGCCATCGTCGACTTCTTCGAGATTCGCTTTCACCAACCGCCCAGCGAGGTCCTGGTGGAAGGCCCGCAAATGCCCAGTGCCCAATGGTTCCCGGGGGCGACCCTGAACTTCGCCGAACACCTGATGCGTCGCCGCGACGGAGCTGTCGCGGTGGTCGCCATCGATGAAAACGGCGACCAGGAACAACTGACCTGGGCCGAACTCGCCGCCCATGTCGCCGGCCTGCAGAAGAGCCTGCAAGCCGCTGGCGTCACCCGGGGCGACCGGGTCGCCGCCTGCATGCCCAACACCTGGCAGACGTTGGTGGGCATGCTCGCCAGCACCAGCCTGGGCGCCATCTGGTCATGCTCGTCACCGGACTTCGGCACCCAGGGCGTCATCGACCGGTTCGGCCAGATCGAGCCCAAGGTGCTGATCACCTGCGCCGCTTATCGCTACGCCGGCAAGGTCATCGACCAACGGGCCAAGGTCAATGAAATCCTCGAACGGCTGCCGTCGCTGCAACAACTGATCGTGTTGCCTTATGCCCAGCCTGACGCCCGCCTCGAAGACTTCAAGACCCCGGCCGCGGTCGCGTTGTGGAACGACTTTTATCAACGCGGTGGCGAACCGGCATTCGTCAGCGTTCCGTTCGACCACCCGCTGTACATCCTGTACTCCAGCGGCACCACCGGCGTGCCGAAGTGCATCGTCCACGGCACTGGCGGCGTGCTGCTGCAACACGTCAAGGAACATGGCCTGCACGTCGATCTCGGTCCCGAGGATCGACTGTTCTACTACACGACCTGCGGCTGGATGATGTGGAACTGGCTGGTGTCGGCCCTCGCCGTGGGTAGCGCGGTGGTGCTCTACGATGGCTCGCCGTTCCACCCCGGCCCCGAGCGCTTGCTGGACCTGATCGATCAGCAGCGCATCAGCGTCTTCGGCACCAGCCCCAAATTCCTCGCCGCCCTGGAAAGCGAAGGCCTCAAGCCCCGGCAGACGCACCGTTTGGACAGCCTGAAAACCCTCCTGTCCACCGGTTCGGCGCTGGCGCCCCATAGCTACGATTATGTGTACCGGGACATCAAGGCCGATGTCTGCCTGGCCTCGATGTCCGGCGGCACCGACATCGTCTCCTGCTTCGTCAACGGCAACCCCCTGTCCCCGGTGCGCCGGGGCGAAATGCAGGGCAAGAGCCTGGGCATGGCCGTGCAGGTCTGGAACGAGGCCGGCAATCCGGTCATCGGCGAAAAAGGTGAGTTGGTGTGCACCCGGCATTTCCCGGCGATGCCCATTGGTTTGTGGAACGACCCTCGGCAGGAAAAACTCCGCGCGTCCTACTTCGCCCAGTTCCCCGGGGTGTGGGCCCAAGGCGACTACGCCGAGGAACTGCCTCACGGTGGCCTGTTGATCCATGGGCGCTCCGACGCCGTGCTCAACCCTGGCGGCGTGCGCATCGGCACGGCGGAAATCTATCGGCAGGTGGAAAAGGTCGAGCAGGTGCTGGACAGCGTTGCCATCGGCCAGCAATGGCAAGGCGATGTCCGGGTGGTGCTGTTCGTGCGCCTGCGCGATGGCGTGACGCTGGATCAAGCCCTGGAACAACGGATTCGCCAGGTCATCCGGACCCACACCACACCACGGCATGTACCGGCGAAGATCCTCGCGGTCAGTGATATTCCGCGAACCATCAGCGGCAAGGTGGTGGAGTTGGCGGTGCGTAACGTGGTGCATGGCGAGGCGGTGAAGAACACCGATGCCCTGGCCAACCCCGAGGCGCTGGAGCAGTTTCGAGATAGGCCGGAGCTTGCCGACTGAGCGTAACAGGCAGTTGTTGTGGCGAGGGGATTTATCCCCGCTGGGGCGCGAAGCGGCCCCTGAACCTGATACCCCCGCATGTCGGACTGATTGAGCCGACTGTATCGGGACTGCTTCGCAGTCCAGCGGGGATAAATCCCCTCGCCACAGGGGCGGTCTCCAACCCGATCAATCCATAAGCCCCCACTCGCCCGCCGCCGGATCGGCCGGTGGCGCCAGCGCCCCCGACTCGGTATGCAGCTTCAAACGCAACCGCAGGTTGTTCGCCGAATCGGCATTTTTCAGCGCCTCCTCCTCATCGATGGCGCCTTCGACCACCAGGTTGAACAAGGCCTGGTCAAAGGTTTGCATGCCCAGTTCCTCTGACTTTTCCATGATGCCCTTGAGCTCGCCAAGCTCGTTGCGCCGGATCAGGTCGGCCACCGTGGGCGAACCCAGCATGACCTCCACCGCCGCCCGCCGCTGGCCGGTACGGGTGCGCACCAGGCGTTGGGAAACGAACGCCTTGAGGTTGTTGCCCAGGTCGTTCAACAACTGCGGCCGGCGCTCTTCCGGGAAGAAATTGATCACCCGGTCCAGGGCCTGGTTGGCGTTATGGGCATGCAAGGTGGAAATCACCAAGTGCCCGGTGTCGGCAAACGCCAGGGCATGCTCCATGGTTTCCCGATCGCGGATTTCGCCGATCAGCACCACGTCCGGCGCCTGGCGCAAAGTGTTTTTCAGGGCCGCATGAAAACTGCGGGTGTCGACACCGACTTCCCGTTGGTTGATGATGGATTTCTTGTGCCGATGGATATACTCCACCGGGTCCTCGATGGTGATGATGTGGCCGCTGCTGTTGCGATTGCGGTAATCGATCAGCGCCGCCAGGGAAGTCGACTTGCCCGAACCTGTCGCGCCGACGAACAGCATCAACCCCTGTTTCTGCATGATGCTGTCCAACAGCACCCGGGGCAGTTTCAGGTCTTCGAAGCGCGGGATGTCCAGCTTGACGTTGCGGATCACCATGGACACGTCATTGCGCTGCTTGAAGACATTGACCCGGAACCGCCCGACGCCGGCCAGGGAGATCGCCAGGTTCATTTCCAGTTCCCGATCGAACTCAAGGCGCTGTTCGGCGTCCATCAAAGACTCGGCGAGCCGGGCAATGTCGCCGACCTTGAAGGCCTCGTGCCCCAAGGGCTTGAGTACGCCCTCGAAACGCGCGCACGGCGGCGCTCCCGTAGACATGTAAAGGTCGGAACCATTCTGGCTCGCCAGGATTCGCAACAACGGATCGATTTCCATGGACTGAAACTTCCGCGAGACATCAATGAAACAAGTTGAGCCGAACATGAAACCCTTCAGACCCACCCGCACTTACTTTCCTCACAGGATAGTAGACGCCGTGGTACAGACACGACAGCCAGGGATCGCGTGATGAACGCGACACCCACCGGCAATGATGCCCAGCGCCTGGTCAGCCAGGTGGACTGGGCCCAGACCTCATTGGGCACTGAACGAAACTGGCCCCAGAGCCTGCGCACCGCCGTGGACATCGTGCTCCATTCGCCCATGCCAATGGCCTTGCTGTGGGGCGCGCAGCTGACCCATCTCTACAACGACGCCTTCGGTCGACTGACCGGTGACAAGCACCCCCGGGCGTTCGGCCAGCCGACCCATGCGGCATGGCCCGAACTCAAAGGGGCAACCCAAGGGATTTACCACCGCGTGTTGCAAGGCCAGACGCACACCTGCCGCGACCAGCACTGGCGCGTGCCTTTCGCCGGTCGTCTCTGCGATGTCTGGCTGGACCTGACCTACAGCCCGGTGCATGACGAAAGCGGCAGCGTCGCCGGCATCCTGGTCACCGCCATCGAGACCAGCGAACGCCGCCGCCTGGCCATGGAATTCGAACGGCGCTCCGAGGCCAGCCTCAAGGCCCAGCACGAAAGCGAAGAGCGCCTGCAACTGGCCCTGGCCGCCGCCGACGCACTGGGCACCTGGGATTGGGACATCAGCGAAGACCGCTTCATTGCCGACGCGCATTTCGCCCTGCTGCATGGCGTCGACCCGAACCTGTCGCGCCAACTGCCCATCAGCGCCTACCTCGAAGGCGTGCATCCCGAGGACCGGGCGATGATTGCCCGCAGCATCAAGCACTGCATCACCCACGGCACCGAATACGCCGAAGAGTACCGGCTGTTGCAGCCCGACGATGAACTACGCTGGGTCTACGTGCGCGGCCGTTGCTACAAGGACCGCCACGGCCGGCCCAAGCGTTTTCTGGGCGCGGCCCTGGACCTGACCGAACGCAAGCGCACCGAGCAAGCCCTGCGCCAGAGCCAGACCGAGCTGCAGTTGATCATCAACGCCATGCCGATCCTCATCAGCTACGTGGACCGCGAAGAGCGCTTCCGGCTGAACAACAGCGCCTACCTGGACTGGTACGGCCTGACCCCGCAAGAGCTCTACGGCAAGACCATCCGCGAAGTGCTCGGCGAAGAGGCCTATGCCGCCCGTGCCCAACAAATCGCCGATGCCCTGGCCGGCAAACCGTGCAGCTTTACCTTGCAGATGGACCATCGCGACGGTCGCCCGCGCCATGCACTGATCAACTACTTGCCTCGCCACGGGACGGACGGGGCGGTGAACGGTTTCTACATCTTCGTGATCGATGAGACCGAGAGCCGGAAAACCGAGGAAGCCCTGCGCAACCTCAACGAAACGCTGGAGGAACGGGTCATCGCCAGGACCCGGCAACTGGCCGAAGCCAACCACCGCCTGCAAAGCGAGATGTTCGAACGCGAGCGCGCCGAAGAAGCCCTGCGCCATGCGCAGAAAATGGAGGCCGTGGGCCAACTCACCGGCGGCATTGCCCATGACTTCAACAACATGCTCACCGGCATCCTCGGCAGCCTCGACCTGATGCAACGCTACATCGCCGCCGGCCGCACCGCCGAGATCGGGCGCTTCACCGAAGCGGCGGTGTCCTCGGCCAACCGCGCCGCGGCCCTGACCCATCGGCTGCTGGCGTTTTCCCGCCGCCAGTCCCTGGACCGCAAGCCGCTGGACGCCAACGAGCTGGTGCGCTCGCTCGAAGACCTGCTGAGCCGGACCACCGGCGATCACATCGTGCTGCGGCTGCAACTGACCCCCGAGCTGTGGCCGGTCAGCACCGATGCCAGCCAGTTGGAAAACGCCCTGCTCAACCTGGTGATCAACGCCCGCGACGCCATGCCCGACGGCGGCGAATTGATCGTCGAAACCGCCAACGTCTATCTGGACGGCACTGACATCAACACCCTCGAACCGGTCAAGGTCGGCGACTACGTGATGATCGCGGTCAGCGACAACGGCAGCGGCATGACCCCCGCCGTGCTGGCCAAGGCCTTCGACCCGTTCTTTACCACCAAGCCCATCGGCCAGGGCACCGGCCTGGGCTTGTCGATGATCTACGGGTTTGCCCAACAGTCGGGTGGACACCTCAACCTGGACAGCGTGCCGGGCCAAGGCACACGGGTGCAGTTGTACCTGCCGCGCTTGCACGTTGCGCCGGCCCAACAACCCGCCACGGCGGAGACGGTCGACGTACCGCCGGCCATCGCCGGGGAAACCGTGTTACTGGTGGAGGATGAACCGGCAGTGCGCATGCTGGTGCTCGACCTGTTGAAGACCTTGGGCTACACCGCCCTGGAAGCCCAGGACGCCATGACGGCCCTGCCCCTGCTGGAATCGGAGCAGCGCATCGACCTGTTGGTGACCGACGTCGGGCTGCCGGGCATGAATGGCCGGCAACTGGCGGAAATCGCCCGCCAGCACCGCCCGGGGTTGAAAGTGCTGTTCATGACCGGTTATGCGCAGAAAGCCGCCGAACGCCAGGGGTTCCTCGACCAGGGCATGGACATGGTCGCCAAGCCCTTCACTCTTGATCTGCTGGCCAACAAGATTCGGACGATGATCAACCATGACAGCTGACTTGAGGCATAATCGCCGCCCCGTCGCACCGTTCAGGTCACCGCTGCAATGAAAGCCCAAGCCCGCCATATCCTGGTGAAAACCGCCGAAGAAGCCGAACAGCTCAAGCAACGCATCGCCAAGGGTGAAGCCTTCGATGTGCTGGCCAAGAAATACTCCACCTGCCCTTCGGGCAAACGCGGCGGCGATTTGGGTGAAGTAAGGCCGGGGCAGATGGTCGGCGTGATCGATGCGGTGATCTTCAAGAAACCCTTGCGGGTGGTGCATGGGCCGATCAAGAGCAAATTCGGCTATCACCTGGTGCAGGTGTTCTACCGGGATTGAAACCGAGCCTGGCGCTTGTGGGAGCGAGCTTGCTCGCGATGGCGGCGACTCAGTCAACATTTCTGCAAGCTGACCCAGCGCTATCGCGAGCAAGCTCGCTCCCACAGGTTTTGTGCCCACTTATTATTTTGGCATCAACGCCCCCGGCACCTGGATCACCCGGCTCGCCAACAGATGCCCTGCTTCGGCCGCCTCCGCCGGAGTACCACCCAGCAAGCGGCTCGCCAGGTACGCGGCACTGAATGAATCCCCCGCCGCCGTGGTGTCCACCACACGCTCGACCCGTTGAGCAGGAATCTCATAAGACTCGCCATCGCAACGAATCAGGCAGGCCTCGGCACCGCGCTTGAGCACCACCTCCGGTGTGCCGAACTGCCCATAGGCGGCGAATACCGCGTCAGTGTCCGCATAGCCGAACAGTGCCTGCTCGTCTTCCACGGTCAACAGCGCCAACTCCACGTAAGGCAGTACGCTGCGATACGCCGCCCGCGCCGCCTCGATCGAGGCCCAGAGTCTTGGCCGGTAATTATTGTCGAACACCACCTGGGCCCCGCGTCGACGTGCTTCGACCAGGGTTTCGATGAGCCTGGCGCGCCCCTGCTCACCGAGCACCGCCAGGGTGACGCCGCTGAAATACAGCACATCGTAATCCGGCAATGCCGCCAGGATCGGCGCGGCGGCCGGGGTGGTAAAACACTCGCGCACCGCCGCCTCGTTGCGCCAGTAGAGGAATCGCCGCTCCCCCGCCGCATCAGTCTGGATGCAATACAGACCCGGCAGGCGGCCGGGCAAGCGCTGGACCCGTTGCAGACCGATGTTTTCTTCGGCCCAGCGCTCACACATGGCATCGCTGAAACTGTCGTCGCCCAGGGCGGTGACATAATCCACCGCCCCCCTGTCGCCCAAGGCGCGAGACAGGTACACCGCCGTGTTCAGGGTATCGCCGCCGAAGCTTTGCAGCAGGCTGCCGTCGGCGCGTTGTTGCAGTTCGATCATGCATTCGCCGATCAGGGCGATGCGATTTTTTGGGCTGAGTGTACTCATGGATGATCCTGGTGTTTCGGTGGTGTTTTACAGGCCGTCTTCGCGAGCAAGCCCGCTCCCACAGAGGATTTTTGGCGAACACAAACTCTGTGTTCATACCTGTCCCAATGTGGGAGCGGGCTTGCTCGCGAAAGCCGCGACTCGGTCTTAAGCCCTAGAAACACGTCTCCATGCTCTCGACCACCCGCAACTGCTCATCCACCAGGCACCCCACCCGCCACTTGTCGAACGTCAGGCACGGGTGTGAAGTACCGAACGAGATAATGTCCCCGATTCGCAACTCAACCCCCGCCGCTACCGTCATGAACGCATGCTGGTCCATCACCGCCGTCACCTTGCAGCCGCTCACGTCGTCCCCCACCACCGAATCCGATCCGGGCGTGTAGCGCTTGAGCGGCACCGGCAATCCGGCGTCGTAGGCCACGTCGCGCTTGCCCAGGGCGATCACCGCGAAGCCCGGCTCCGGCAGCGATTGCACATGAGCCCAGACTTCCAGGGCCGGACGCAGGCCTTCGTGCAGGTCGCTGCGGCGCTCCAGCACGCAGCACTGGGCTTCCTTGTAGATGCCATGGTCATGGGCCACGTAACTGCCGGGACGCAGCACGCTGAGGAAACGCCCATGGGCATTCTGGGCTTCGAAGGATTCGGCGATCAGGTCGTACCAGGCCGAACCCGAGGCGGTGATGATCGGTTTGTCGATGGAGAAGGCTCCGTTGTCCTGCAACTGCACCGCCAGCCGTACCAACGATGCCGCGAATGCGCGGATGCCACTGATGGCGTGGTCGCCATGGATCACCCCTTCGTAGCCTTCGATACCGGTCAACGCCAGCGCCGGCTGACTGCGAATCGCCTCGGCCAGGGCCAACACCTCGGCCTCGGTCCGGCAGCCGCACCGACCACCGACCACGCCGTACTCGATCATCACATTGAGCCGCACGCCGCGCGAGGCGAAGTAAGCGCCCAGGTCTGCGACGTTGTCCGGATGATCGACCATGCAATGGAATTCGAACGCCGGGTCGACCAGCAGATCGGCGATCAGCGCCATGTTTGGCGTGCCCACCAGTTGGTTGGCCATCAGCACTCGACGAACGCCATGGGCGTAAGCGGCACGGGTCTGCACGGCGGTGGCGAGGGTCAGGCCCCAGGCACCGGCATCGAGCTGGCGTCGAAACAGCGCCGGGGTCATGCTGGTCTTGCCGTGGGGCGCCAGTTCGGCGCCACTGTCGGTGACGAACGCTTGCATCCAGCGAATGTTGTGCTCCAGCGCCGCGCGGTGCAGCACCAACGCCGGCAGGCTGACGTCCTTGAGCAGATGAGCACCGACGGTGGCCGCCCCCTTCTCTACGCCAGCATTGGGAATGACAGAAGACATGTTCGTACTCCTCGCACGCGGCCGCTCGTAGCCGCGGTTATCTATTCATTGATGCGCCGGGCCAGGTTGTTGGCGCTTTCGATCAGCACCCGGCGGTAGTCGGCGTAATTGTTCTTGGCGTCGGCCCGAGGGGCGACGATGCACAGGGTGGCGATGGCCACGCCGCCGGGGTCTTTGACCGGTGCGGCGAAGCAGTGGGTGAAGGTGTCGGCGACGCTGTCGAAGGAAAAGAACCCATCGAGGCCGGCCTGGCGGATTTCCTTGAGAAATTGCTCCAGGGGCAAGCGCTCGCCGTCCGGCAAAATGAAGTCGTCGGGGTCGATCAGGTCGACGATCTGTTGGTCACTCAAATGCGCCAGCAGCAGGCGTCCGGACGCCGTCCACGGGATTGGCGCGTTTTCACCGATGTCCGATGAAATGCGGAAATGCCGCTCACCTTCCTTCATCAGCGCGACGGTGTATTTGCGCCCGTTGAGCAGGCACATCTGCGCCGTTTCGCGGGTCTGGCGCACGATCTCCTGCAAGGCCTGGTCAGCCTCGCGGCTCAGGTCGAAATGCCGCAGGTGCGCCTGTCCGAGGAAATACAACTGGCGGCCCAGGTAGACGTGACCGTCCTTGCCCACCGGTTCAAGGATGCGGCGCTCCAGCAGCGACGCCACCAGTTCATAGACCGTGGACTTGGGGCTGCCGATGCCGCTGGCAATATCGTTCGGGCGCAGCGGCTGGCCGATTTCCTTGAGGAAATCGAGGATATCGAACGCCCGATCCAGTCCCCGGGCCCGGCGTTTGATGGTGTCTTCGGTCATGTCATTATTCCTGATCGTTCCCACGCTCTGCGTGGGCAATGCATCCCGTGACGCTCTGCGTCACATCGACAGCGGACGCGGAGCGTCCATGGCGGCATTCCCACGCAGAGCGTGGGAACGATCAATGATCACTTCTTCTTGTAGGCCACACAATCGATCTCGACTTTGCAATCGACCATCATGCTCGCCTGCACGCAGGCCCTGGCCGGGGCGTGTTCAGGGCTGAAGTATTCGCCGAACACCTTGTTGAAACTCCAGAAATCCCGCGGATCTTCCAACCACACGCCGCAGCGCACCACGTCCTTGAGCTCATAACCGGCCTCTTCGAGAATGGCGACCAGGTTCTTCATGGTCTGGTGGGTCTGCTCGACGATCCCGCCGACAATGATCTCGCCGTTCACCGCCGGCACCTGGCCGGACACGTGCAGCCAGCCATCGGCTTCCACGGCGCGGGCGAATGGCCGTGGCTGGCCGCCGCCTGCGGTGCTGCCGGTGCCGTAGCGCGTAATGCTCATGAGTGTTTCTCCTTACTGAATAAAATTAAAAACGGGTGTTCTTGAGAAATTCCGCCAACCGCGGCGATTGCGGCCGCTCGAACAATTCTTTCGGTGGCCCCTGCTCTTCGATGCGGCCCTGGTTCATGAATACGATCTTGTCGGAGACCTCGAAGGCAAAGCGCATTTCGTGGGTCACCAGCAGCATGGTCATGCCGTCCTCGGCCAGGCCCTTGATCACGTTCAGCACCTCGCCGACCAGCTCCGGGTCCAGGGCCGAGGTGACTTCGTCGAACAGCATCAGACTGGGGTTCATGGCAATCGCCCGGGCAATCGCCACACGCTGCTGCTGGCCGCCGGACAACTGGCCGGGGAAGTGATTGCGCCGCTCCAGCAGGCCGACCCGCTCCAGCCATTTCTCGGCCAGGGCCACCGCTTCGTCCTTGGGCAGTTTTTTCACCTTGAGCAGACCCAGGGTGACGTTCTGCAACGCGGTCAAATGCGGGAACAGGTTGAACTGCTGGAAGGCCATGCCGGTCATCGCACGGTGCCGGGCGATGACCTTCTCGGGGTGGCGCACGCGCTTGCCGTCCATGTCGTCATAGCCGATGGATTCGCCGTCGAGCATGATTTGCCCGCCCTGGAACTCTTCGAGCATGTTCACGCAACGCAACAGCGTGGTCTTGCCCGAACCGCTGGAGCCGATCAGCGTGACCACGTTGCCGCGCTGCATGCTCAGGTCCACGCCCTTGAGCACTTCCAGCGGGCCGTATTGTTTGCGCAGGCCGCGAATGTCCAACAGCGGTTGAGTGTTGGAAGGAGTCGAAGTATCAGTCATGGCAAGGCCACCCGCTTTTCAATGTGCCGCCCGAGCAATTCGATGGCGTAATTGATGATGAAAAAGAGAAACCCGGCGAACAGGTAAAACTCCAGGGTCATGAAGGTCCGGGCGATGATCTGCTGGGTGCTGAGCAACAGTTCGGCGACGCCGATCACCGACAACAGGGTTGAGGCCTTGACGATCTCGGTAGAGGAATTGACCCAGGTCGGCAGGATCTGCCGCAACGCCTGGGGCAACAGCACATAGCCCAGCGACTGGTAGAACGTCAGGCCGATGGCCTGGCTCGCCTCCATCTGCCCACGGGGCAGCGCCTGCAAGGCACCGCGCACGATCTCGGCCACATGGGAGCCACAAAACAGCGTCAGGCCCAGCACGCCAGCCTGGAATGCGCCGATCTGCCAGCCCAGGGCCGGGGCCATGTAGAAGCAGGCCAGCACCAGCACGAACACCGGCGTGCCGCGGATCAGGTCGACGTAGAAGCGAAACGGCGCGCGCATCCAGGTCCGGCCATAGGTCAGCACCAAGCCGGCCACCAGGCCGATCAGCGTGCCCAACACAATCGCCAACAGCGAACACTGCACACTGGTCAGGAAGCCGGCCCACAGGGTGTCCCGGGCGATCCATAACTCATGCAACCAACTGGGTGATTCGTACATGGGAGACTCCTAACGGCGGATCGCCAGGCGCTGCTCGAAATACCGCAGCACCATGGCAATGAGGTAACAGGCCGCGACATACAGGGCCGTGGTCACCAGCCAGGTTTCGATCACCCGATAGCTCTCCACGTTGATCTTGCGGGCGTAGTAGGTCAGCTCCGGCACGGCGATCGCCGCCGCCAGGGAGGTGTCCTTGAACAGCGAAATGAAGTTGTTCGACAAGGCCGGCAACACGTTGCGCAGCATCACCGGCACGGTGACGTAGGCTTTCACCTGCCACTCGCCCAGGCCGATGGCCAGCCCCGCTTCCCGCTGCCCCTTGTGAATGCTCAACAGCCCGCCGCGGAACACTTCGGTCAGGTAGGCCCCGGCGTACAGCGAGAGGGTGATGACGAACGACGGCAGCTTGTCCAGGCGGATGCCCAGGCTCGGCAAGGCGAAGTAGATCAACAGGATCAGCACCAGGATCGGCGTATTGCGGATCACCGTGACATACACCGACGCCAGCACCCGCAGAACCCGGTGCTTGCTCAGCAGCGCGAACGCCATGGCCAGGCCGATCACGCAACCGATGGCGATCGACACCAGCGCCAGGGAAAGCCCCAGGCCCAGCCCCGCCAGCAAGGTGTCGAAATCGCGCCAGACGGCAGCAAAGTTCAACTGATAATTCATGGTCGACAGTACCTTCAACGAAGCGCCCGCAAGGGGCGCCCCGGGCTCACAGGGTCATTTGAATTCAACGGGGAAACCAATCGCCGGCGACGGCAGCTCGACGCCGAACCACTGCTTGAACGACGCCGCATAGGTAGGAAATTCCACGCCGGTCATGGCTTCATGCAAGGTGGTGTTGACGAAGTTCAGCCAGTCCTGGTCGCCGCGCTTGACCGCACAGGCGTAGGTTTGCGGGCTCCAGGCATAAGCCGGGCTGCGGTAGCGCCCAGGGTTCTGCACCATCAGGTACTTGACCGAGGACTGGTCGGTGGCGGCGGCATCGGCGCGACCGGAGTTCACCGCCTGGTACATCAAATCGACGCTGTCGTACTGGTCGACCTTGGCCTTGGGCAGCGCCTGGTGCACCAATTCTTCGGCGTAGACGTTCTGCAGCACCGCCACGGTGACGTCATCGCCCGCGGCCTTGAGGTCTTCGATTTCCTTGTACTTGCTGTTGGCCGGCAGCAGCAGGCCCACGCCTTCGCGGTAGTACGGCAGGGTGAACGCCACTTGCTGGGCGCGGCTGGCAGTGACGGTGATGAACTGGCAGCTCATGTCGACCTTGTCGGTCAGCAGATTGGGGATCCGCGCATCGGACGACTGCACCACGAACTCGACTTTCTCCGGGTCATTGAACAGGCCCTTGGCGACCATGCGCGCGATATCGATATCAAAGCCCTGCAACTTGCCATCCGCTCCCTGGAAGTGCCACGGCGCATTGGTACTGCCCGTGCCCACGATCAATTTCCCCCGCTGCAGCACGCTGTCCAGCTTGCTGTCGGCCGCCTGGGCGACACCCACGGCAGCCACCGTGGCCGCGAAGAGAAAAACACATGTTTTGAACAAGGAAGGTCGGCGTTGCATGGCAAGCACTCCAGAGTGAGTTTATTCCGCTATACCGGAACATGGTATGTAACAACGGAATAGACAGCAGAAAGTGTGCCACAGGCTTGGGGCGCATGGGTGAGAAAAATGGAAAGTCAGGGAAATCAGGGAGATGGGAAAAACAGAGGCAATGGATGGGTGCTTGGAATCGTGCCGAGATTGCTACCGTTGGCCACGGCGAGCGGGTAACAAGGCCCCATGCCGGGTACTCGGCGCACCTGGCGCACTGAAACGGAGCCACCTGGAGTTATAAATGGATACCCGCGGGAGCGAGCTTGCTCGCAATAGCGGTGTATCAGTCAATGTTGGTGTTGACTGACCTGACGCTATCGCGAGCAAGCTCGCTCCCACAATTGTTCGGCAGTGTGCCTGGTCTATTTGCGCTTGTAGCTCTTGCTGCCGCCAGGCGTGAGGCAATAGACCCCGCCCCGGGGGCCGACGCAGTAATTGCCACTGCCGCACTGGCAACCGTCGGCGGACTTGAGCAGCGACTGCGGGCGCGCCTCGTTCCGAAGCCCCAGCACAGCGGAACAGGACTTCTTCGAAGCGCTGATGGAGCCGTCATTGCAGAGGAAGGTATCTCCGTCACACCCGGCGATCCCGCCCTTGCGGCCGGAACACGGTTGATTGGCGGCAAGGGCCGAAGTGCCCAGGGCCAACAACAGGATCGCGACACAGGTGCGAAGTAAAGCGGACGTTCCGTGACAGAGGTTCATGACAGCTTCCTGGCTGAT
Organism: Pseudomonas sp. NFACC37-1; assembly: GCF_900101575.1. Lineage (NCBI taxonomy): Bacteria > Pseudomonadati > Pseudomonadota > Gammaproteobacteria > Pseudomonadales > Pseudomonadaceae > Pseudomonas > Pseudomonas sp. NFACC37-1. The sequence goes on from NZ_FMUZ01000015.1 coordinate 75,334, forward strand.
AGGTGGCTCTATGCTATCACCCGATCATCTACTGCGCCTAACGCCCGCAAAACCTCACCCTGGACAACATCCGCAAATCCCCCTCGCGGTAATAGTCATCACTCCAGCTGTCATCCACCGCCAGTGGCTTGACCTGCTTGAGGGCGAGTTTTTTCGCGAAGTAGCGAAAGCGGTAATGCTCATAGAAACGCAGCAGTTCCAGCCCGTAGCGGTCGGCCAGGTCGGTATTGCCCTGAATGATCAGGTAGTTCTCGTCGTTGCCGCTGCTGGCGGCGGCGCTGAGGTTGTGGCTGCCGCTGAGGATGGTCGGTGTGTCACTGGTGAAGTCGGTGACGATGGCTTTGGTGTGCACCAGTAGATTGCCCTTCTGGCCTTTCATGTTTTCCCGCAGCCAGCCCTCCAGACCGGTGTTGAGCAACGCGGTGGCGGCGAATTCGGCGGTGCGGTCGGCATGAAAACCGGTGATGCGGCTCTTGGTGTTTTGCAGGCCGTAGCGCAACACGTCGTCATTGGGCTGGCCGAGCAAGGCGTCGAGGATGCGGTCGGGCAACACAAAGGCGGTGACGAACAACAGGTCCTTTCGCGCCCCCTTGATGATGTCGACGAAGCGATCCAGATCGCCCTCCCCGGTGCGTGGCGAGAACCCGGCGAACAACGCTTCTTGCGGGGCCATGGCATTGTTCAGGGTCAGCCACTGGCGAGTGACATCGACATCCTGGGGCGTTGCCCAGATTTGCTCGAATACCTGGGAATAGCTGCTGCTGATCCGCGGGTCATCCAGCACATGCACGACGTTGGCCTGGCGGTAGACACCGTTGGCCGTGAAGTTGGTGCTGCCGCACAGCACGGCTTCAGGGTGCAATGAGCCGTTGACCTCTACCTTGCTCAGCACAATGAACTTGTTATGGAAAATATTGTGGGTGATCCGCCCACGCTTGTTGGCCGCCGGCATGTTTTCGAGGCTGGCTTCGTTGCGCGCCGTGGTGTCGTCTCCCGGCTCGGCGTGATACAGCACCCGCACCTGGGCGCCGCGAGCATGAGCGGCAGTCACCGCGTCGACGATCACCGGCAATTCGTATTCATAAATGGCGACGTCCAAGGCCCAGCGGGCATCCAGCGCCCGGTCGATGAAACCGGTCAAGCGACCCAGCAAGCCGTTTTCCAACCAGCGACGTGGTGCGTCGGGCCAGTCATCGATGGACAGGTGCTTGTTGGCATTGAGCAGCGCGTCCACTTCGGGAAACTTGCGCTGGAACGCCTGACTGGCGGCCACGGCACGGTTGAAGATGACCCGCTGGTCGGCCGGCTGCCCGTCGTCGCTGGTGACGGTGACGGCCAGGGATTCGCCCAATTGCGGTGCATCGGGGCTGCCATAGGCCAGGTGCACGCGATAGTGGATCGTCACGCCGGGGTTGACGGCGTAATCGGCCCAGCGAAATTTCTGCAGGGGTGCCTTGTCGCTGGGGGTGGCGTGGAATTGGGGAAAGGTGTGGGTCTTGTCGGGGAACGTCAGGCTGTTGAACAGGAACAGCCAGGGCTTGTCCCCCTGCTGTTTCTCGATGGCAAAACCCAGCAAGCCCTTGCGCCGGGGTTCGGCCAGGTCCATGGCGAGCAGCACGCCGTTGGTGCCGGCATAGGCCTTGACCCGAAAATCGTCCTGGGCGTTGGTGACGAGTACGCGCATGGTTCACTCCTGTGAGGGCTGCTTGAGCATAGTGCAGTGATGCGGGTCAGGTGGGCAGGTCATTGGAACCGAGGGGATGCCATCGCGAGCAAGCTCGCTCCCACAGAGGGCCGGGTGTTCATCATTCATGTATTCACAAAACAGTGTGGGAGCGAGCTTGCTCGCGATGGGGCCCTGACAGTCACAGAACCTTTCAATCAGCCTCATCGATATGCCGATACTCAGCCTGCAACTGCCCCGCCAACTGCCGGGCCCGGCCCAGGCGGATCGGGCCGCGCTCGATGTTGATCAACAGGCACGGGCAATCCAGGGAGGGCAGTGACAGTCCCTCCTTGACTCGTCCGTCGGTCATCACCAACACCCGCTGCTGCTCCGCCGGGTAACGCCTGCGCCGCGCAACCAGCCAGCGCCCGGCCTCGTCCAGCGCCGCCAGCAACGGCGTTCCGCCACCGGCGCCCAGGCCATCGAGCCAGTCCCGCAGGCCCGCCGAGGCCTTGAGCCCTTGCACCTGCCAGTTCGGCTGCGTGCCGCTGGCCGTCAACAGCGCCAGGCGGGCCCGTTGCCGGTAGGCGTCGTCGAACAATTGCGCCAACAAGCCTTTGCCGTCACTCAAGGCGCGATGACGACGGGTCGAGGCCGACGCATCGACGATGACCAGCCACAGCTCATGGGGCGCCCGATGCCGAGCGTGCCAGCGCAAGTCTGCATGCCGGTGTGGCCGGCCATTGAGTAACGTTCCCGGCCAGTTCACCGCACCGCTGGCCGCGGCTTTGCTGCGGCCCTGGCGTCCTTGCTCCAATTGTCCTGCACGGGGTCTGGCATTCGCCCCCGCCGTTGAACGAGGGCGAATGCCTAGGGCTTTTTTGGCCAGCTCGGCACGTCACGTCGGGCACCGGTCGGCAGTGCCCGAGCCGGCAGGTCGCCCCACTGGCCTTGGCCTTCGTTGGGCTTGGCCGTTTCATTCGCAGCCGTTTGTGGCGCCTGGGACGACGCCGGTGCCGAATGCCCGCGCCGCCGATGCCGCAAGGCAAATTCGGCGACCGCATCGATGTCCTCATCGGCAATCGCAGCAGCGTCTCGCCAGGCCGCATGGGCCCGGGCCGCCCGCAGCCAGACCAGGTCGGCGCGCAAGCCATCGACCCCGGCGGCAAAACAGCGCTCGGTGATCTGCGCCAGCGTCGCATCATCCAAGGCGATCCCAGCCAAACGGTCACGCGCCCGCTGGCAACGTTCGCGCAACTGCTGCTGGGCCATATCCCACTCCGTGCAGAACGCCAGCGGATCGCTGTCGAAATCCAACCGCCGCCGGATGATCTGGCCGCGTTCAGCCGGGGCGGTGTGACCATCGAGGGCGACGTTCAGGCCGAAACGGTCGAGCAACTGCGGGCGCAGCTCGCCCTCTTCCGGGTTCATGGTGCCGATCAGCACAAAGCGCGCTGGATGCCGATGGGAAATGCCGTCGCGCTCGATCAGGTTGGTGCCACTGGCGGCCACATCGAGCAGCAGGTCCACCAGGTGATCGGGCAGCAGGTTCACTTCATCGACATACAGCACGCCACCATCGGCTTTGGCCAGCACGCCGGGAGAAAATTGCGCGCGCCCCTCTCCCAGGGCCACATCCAGATCGAGGGTGCCCACCAGCCGCTCTTCGGTGGCACCGAGGGGCAAGGTGACGAACTGACCGCTGGCCAGCAGGTCCGCCAGGCCCCGGGCCAAGGTGGACTTGGCCATGCCCCGTGGGCCTTCGATCAGCACACCGCCGATTTTCGGATCGATGGCGGCCAGGCACAGGGCCAGTTTCAGGTCATCGGCGCCGACCACGGCGGAGAGTGGGAAATGGGGTTGGGTCATATCTAATTCTCAAGGGTGGTCGATAGCGTCAATATGAACAGAGTACTTGTGGCGAGGGGATTTATCCCCGCTGGGCTGCGAAGCAGCCCCAAGTGAGTCAACTCAATCTACCTGATACACCGAGGTGTTTGGGGTTAGGGTCGCTTCGCAACCCAGCGGGGATAAATCCCCTCACCACAGGGACGGTGTCTGACCTGCTGATTATGCATGTCAACCATCTTCCTCAATGTCCAACAACAAATTCTCCAGCGCCTCGCGATACTCCCCCGGTTCCTGCCACATCCCCCGCTGCTGCGCTTCGAGCATGCGCTCGGTCATGTCCCGCAGGGCGTCGGGGTTGTGCTGGCGGACGAAGTCCCGGGTGTCCGGATCGAGCAGGTAGGCATCGGCCAGCAAGGCGTACTGGTGGTCGTCGATCAGTTGCGTGGTGGCGTCGAAGGCGAACAGGTTGTCCACCGTCGCGGCCAGCTCGAACGCGCCTTTATAGCCGTGCCGCTTCACGCCGTCGATCCACTTCGGATTGGCCGCACGGGAGCGGATGACGCGGTTGAGTTCTTCCTTCAGGGTACGGATCTTTGGCAGGTCCGGCTGGCTGTGATCGCCGTGATAGCTGGCCGCGGCTTCCCCGCTGAGGGTCTCCACCGCCGCCAGCATGCCGCCCTGGAACTGGTAATAGTCGTTGGAATCAAGCAGGTCGTGCTCGCGGTTGTCCTGGTTCTGCAACACCGCCTGCACCTGGCTCAAGCGCCGGGAGAACGGTTCGCGAGCGGCGGTGCCTTCATCGCTGGCGCCGTAGGCATAACCACCCCAGTTCAGGTACACCTCGGCCAAGTCTTCGCGGCTCTGCCACAAGCGACCGTCGATCGCCCCCTGCACGCCCGCGCCATAGGCACCAGGCTTGGCACCGAAAATCCGCCAGCCGGCCTGGCGCGCCGCGTCTTGAGGCTCAAGGCCCGATGCCAGCAAGGCTTCGCGCTCGCTGCGCACCTTGGCCGCCAAGGGGTTCAGGTCGTCCGGTTCATCGAGGGCGGCGACGGCCTGCACGGCGGCATCGAACAGGCGGATCAGGTTGGCGAAGGCGTCCCGGAAGAACCCGGACACCCGCAGCGTCACATCGACCCGCGGCCGGTCCAGCAGGCTCAACGGCAGTATCTCGAAATCATCGACCCGCTGGCTACCCGTGGCCCACACCGGACGCACGCCCATCAAGGCCATGGCCTGGGCGATATCGTCGCCGCCGGTGCGCATGGTGGCGGTGCCCCACACCGACAGACCGAGCTGGCGCAGGTGATCGCCATGGTCCTGCAAGTGCCGCTCAAGGATCAGGTTCGCCGACTGGAAACCGATGCGCCACGCCGTGGTGGTGGGCAGGTTGCGCACGTCCACCGAGAAGAAATTGCGCCCGGTGGGCAACACGTCGAGGCGTCCGCGACTTGGCGCGCCGCTGGGGCCGGCCGGTACGAAGCGCCCGCTCAAGGCATCGAGCAGGCCACGCATTTCCGCCGGACCGCAGGCGTCCAGGCGCGGCGCCACGACGGCTCGCAGGTTTTCAATGATGCCACCCACCACCTCCCAGCCCGGCGCGTCGAGCTGCTCGACCGCGCCGTCCAACGCCTGCTCGATCAACTGCACGGCGAACAGCTCCAGGCGCTCGCGAGTATCGCCGGCGCTGCGCCAAGGTTCGGCGCTGACCCGGCGCAACGCCTCGGGACAGTCGCCCGTCCAAGGTTCGGCCAAGGCACAATCCAGCGGATCGAAGCCCAGCCCGAACGCCTTCGCCAGCGCCCGCAGCAGGCTCGACTGCGCACCCTTGCCATCGCCCCGGGGAATGCGCAGCAACGCCAGCAACGTGTCGATACGCAGCCGCCCGCTGGGCGACTCACCGAAAATGTGCAAGCCGTCACGGATTTGCGACTCCTTCAAGTCGCACAGGTACGTATCCAGGCGTGGCAGCCAGATCGCGGCGTCAGCATCGCTGTCGAGGCCGGCATCCAGTTGCAGCTCGCGGTCGATGTTCGTCTCGCGCACCAGGTTGAGGATGTCCCGTTGCAGTTCCCGGGCGCGACGCGGATCGAGCAATTGCGCCTCGTAGTATTCGTCCGCCAATAACTCCAGGTTACGCAGCGGCCCATAGGTTTCGGCCCGGGTCAGCGGCGGCATCAAGTGGTCGATGATCACCGCCTGGGTGCGACGCTTGGCCTGGGCGCCCTCGCCCGGGTCGTTGACGATGAACGGGTAGATATTCGGCAGTGGCCCCAACAGCACGTCCGGCCAGCAATTTTCCGAGAGCCCGACACCTTTGCCTGGCAGCCACTCGAGGTTGCCGTGCTTGCCGACGTGGATCACCCCGTGGACGCCATAGGTGTGGCGCAACCAGAAATAAAACGCCAGGTAACCGTGGGGCGGCACCAGGTCCGGGTCGTGGTACACCGCACTCGGGTCGACCTGATAACCCCGGGCCGGCTGGATGCCGACGAAGGTCAGGCCCAGGCGCAGGCCGGCGACCATCAGGCGGCCGTCGCGGAACATCGGGTCCTGCTCGGGCGAGCCCCAACGCGCCAGCACCGCTTGGCGATTGGCCTCGGGCAGCGCGTCGAACATGGCCAGGTAGGCATCCAGGGCCAGGCTTTGGTGGCATGGCCGCAGGTCAAGGCTGTCCAGGTCGTTACTGACGCCGCCGAGCAATTGCCGGATCAACGCAGTGCCGCTCGCCGGCAGTTCGGCCGGCAGTGGATAGCCCTCGGCCTGCATGGCCCGCAGGATATTTAAGGCCGCCGCCGGCGTATCCAGGCCGACGCCGTTGCCGATACGTCCGTCCCGGGTCGGGTAGTTGGCGAGGATCAGCGCCACACGCTTCTGCCCATTGGGCAGGCGCGCCAGGGTGGTCCAACGTCGGGCCAGCTCGGCGACAAAATCCATGCGTTCGGGTACGGCGCGGTAGCAGACCACGTCGCTCTGGCTGCGCTCACTGCGCCAGGCCAGGTCCTTGAAACTGATGGGGCGGCTGATGATCCGGCCATCCAGCTCCGGCAAGGCAATGTGCATCGCCAAGTCCCGCGGGCCCAGGCCCTGCTCGCTGGCGCGCCAGCCCGGTTCGTTGTCCTGGGCGCAGATCGCCTGGATCACCGGGATGTTGCGGCGAAACGGTCGCAAGTGCGGGGCTTCAGGGCTGGATTGAGCGAAGCCGGTGGTATTGAGGATCACCCCGGCCTCCACCTCGTCCAGCCAGTCTTCGACCAGCGCCAGGCAACCGGGCTCCTTGAGGCTGGCCACGGCAATCGGCAACGGATTGAGCCCCGCCGCTCGCAGGCGCTGGCAAAACACATCGATGAACGCGGTGTTCGCCGCTTGCAAGTGGGAACGATAAAACAGCACCGCCGCCACCGGTTGCCCGGCGCTCCACTCGGCTTGCCAATCGCCGAGGCTGGCGCTGGTTTTTTCCGGGTGATAGATCGCCGTGCGCGGCAGGGTCTGCGGCTCGGCCCACGGATAATCGCGGCCGAACCATTGACTGCCAAGGTTGTGAAACAGGTCCAGGGCATTGCCCAGGCCGCCCTGGCGCAAGAACTGCCAGAGCCGATCACGGTCTTCGACGGCCACGTTGCTCAGGTCACTGAGTTCCGGGTCCGGACGATCGTCCCCCGGCACCAGGATCAGCTTCACCCCGCGCCCGGCCAGCTCCACCAGGCGTTCAACGCCATAGCGCCAATAACCGATGCCGCCGTGCAGCGACAACAGGATGACCTTGGCGTGGCGCAGCACGCCTTCGAAATACAGATCCACCGAGGCGTGGTTCTGCACCTGCATCGGATTGGCGAGGCGAAACTCCGGATAATCGCCCGGCAACTGCTTCGCCGCTTCGGCCAGCAGTGCCAGGCTGGAATCGCCGCTGCACAGGATCACCAGTTCGGCGGGGGTTTGCCCCAGGTCGGCAATGTTGTCATCCGACACGAAACCGCCGGGCTGAGTCCTGAGCAGGTGCATGGCTTAGGCGCTGAGGGCGGCGCGCAACTGCGCTTCAAGCAGCGCAGCGTCCAGCGCCTGGCCGATCAGCACCAGACGGGTGACCCGCGCTTCCTCGGCGCCCCACTGGCGGTCGAAATGTTTATCGAAACGCGTGCCAACGCCTTGGATCAGCAGGCGCATCGGCTTGTTCGGGATCGCCGCGAAACCCTTGACCCGCAGTACACCGTGCTGGACCACCAGTTGCGTCAGCGCGTCCAGCAACAGGCTTTCGTCGGCCTGGGGCAGCTCGATGGAGATGGAATCGAAGGCGTCATGATCGTGGTCGTCATCGTCGCCATCGTGGTGATGGTCGTGATGGCTGTGGCGGCCGTCGATGTGCTCTTCGGAACCGGCGCCCAGGCCGATCAACACGTCCAGCGGCAGGCGACCGCTGCTGGCTTCGATGACCTTGACCGCCGGCGGCAGCTCTTCGGCGACTTCCAGGCGAACTTTGGCCAGGTCTTCAGGGCTGATCAGGTCAGCCTTGTTGAGGATCACCAGGTCAGCACTCGCCAGTTGGTCGGCGAACAGCTCGTGCAACGGCGATTCGTGATCCAGGTTCGGGTCGAGTTTGCGCTGGGCATCGACCTGGTCGGGGAAGGCGGCGAAGGTGCCGGCGGCCACGGCTGGGCTGTCGACCACGGTGATCACCGCATCGACCGTGCAGGCGCTGCGGATTTCCGGCCATTGGAAAGCCTGGACCAGTGGCTTGGGCAAGGCCAGGCCGGAGGTTTCGATCAGGATATGGTCGAGGTCGCCACGCCGGGCCACCAGCTCTCGCATCACAGGGAAGAATTCTTCCTGCACCGTGCAGCACAGGCAGCCGTTGGCCAGTTCATAGACGCGGCCGTTGGCCTCTTCTTCGGTGCAACCGATGGCGCACTGCTTGAGGATCTCGCCGTCGATACCCAGCTCGCCAAACTCGTTGACGATCACGGCGATGCGCCGGCCTTGGGCGTTGTCGAGCATGTGCCGCAGCAAGGTGGTCTTACCCGAGCCGAGAAAGCCGGTGACGATGGTGACGGGGAGTTTGGCCAGTGTTTTCATCGGATGCCCTTTGGCAAGGTGGCGGGCAAACGGGACGACAACCGCGGGCACAGGTGTGCACGGAAGATTTCGCCACCGGATCACCCCGCCCGGTTGTAGTGAGAATCTGTCTCGAGGCAGGTCTCCTGGCTGACGGCGGGCCAGTCTTTCGACTGGCAATGGCTGCGCCTTCCCGTGCGCCTTTGGTAAAAGGGCATGCACAGTGGCCTTGCAGAAACCTCACCGTTCACAGTTGCGGGGGCAGCCGCGGCTTGGACCGCGTTCCCTTCTTAGCTTCGGCACAGGCCGAAGAACCTCGAAGGCGCAAGGCTACGCAGGGTGTGGGGGCGGGTCAATCTCCGCAAGTAAGTTCTGCGGTGTCCTTGCTCGCGATGGGCTGCGCAGCGGCCCCCTGTGCATTGACGGCCCCGCCCCACCCATGCTCTCCTGTGCGCCTAGTTACGGGTGCCCTTCACAGGGTGAAACGGGAAACCGGTGAATCGTGTGCTTTACTCCAAAGCCACGTCAGTCCGGTGCTGCCCCCGCAACGGTAAGCGAGCGAAGCGTCTGAACCACTGTGTCCCCGGACATGGGAAGGTGACGCTTGCAGGCAAGGCTCAGCCCCTGCCCCTCGCGAGCCCGGAGACCGGCCCATGACTCAAAGCATCAACAAACCCGCGGTGGGCGGGCGCTGTTCGAACCTTGGCGGTCTTTCGCCCGGGGTCTCATTGCGCTCGCATCCCCACGGAACAAAAACAGAGGGAAGCGCCATGTCGACCATCAGCAGCACCGCCCGCACCGCCAGCAGCACCACCACCCTGAGCCAACGCCTGAGCGCCGCGATCCTGGCTTCGATCCTGGGCGCGGGGCTGGTCTATTTCGCCGGTTTCTCCCACATCGAAGCGGTGCACAACGCCGCCCACGATACCCGCCACAGCGCCGCCTTCCCGTGCCATTGAGAACTGACGACATGATCAAGCGTATCGCGCAGACCGCCGGCTTCAGTGGCTTGCTGGCCGCCCTGCTGCTGACCCTGTTGCAGAGTTTCTGGGTATCGCCGCTGATTCTCCAGGCGGAAACCTTCGAGAAGGCCCCGGCGACCGAGGTCCATGAGCACACCGACGGTGTGGCCCACACCCATGATGCCGAGGCCTGGGAACCGGAAGATGGCTGGCAGCGCGTGCTGTCCACCACCGGCGGTAACCTGGTGGTCGCCGTGGGTTTTGCCCTGATGCTGGCGGGCCTGTACACCTTGCGCGCACCGACTCGCACCTCCCAGGGCCTGCTCTGGGGCCTGGCCGGTTATGCCACTTTCGTCCTGGCACCCACCCTCGGCCTGCCCCCGGAATTGCCCGGCACCGCAGCGGCCGACCTGGCCCAGCGGCAGATGTGGTGGATCGGCACCGCGGCGTCCACGGCGGTGGGCATTGCCCTGATCGCCTTCGGCCGGCACTGGCTGCTCAAGCTGCTGGGCGTGGCGACGTTGCTGGTGCCCCACCTCATCGGTGCGCCGCAGCCCGAAGTCCACTCGATGCTGGCGCCCGAAGCGCTGGAAAGCCAGTTCAAGATCGCCTCGCAGGTGACGAACGTCGCCTTCTGGCTGGCCCTGGGCCTGATCAGCGCCTGGCTGTTTCGCCGTGACGGTCAAGCCCACCACGACGCATGAACACTGGGGCGATGCTGGTGATCGGCCTCGGTTGCCAACGCGGTTGCCCGGCCAGCACGCTGCGGGCCTTGCTCGACCAGACGTTGCTGGCCCACGGCATCGAACTTCACCAGGTCCGGGCCCTGGCCAGTATCGACCTCAAGCGTGACGAGCCCGGGCTGCTGGAACTGGCCGGGCAACTGGCCCTGCCGCTGACCTGTTTCAGTGCCGGACAGTTGGTCGGTTACGAACAGCGGCTTAGTCATCGCTCCGAGATCGCCTTCGCGCGAACCGGTTGCTACGGCATCGCCGAAAGCGCCGCCCTGGCCTTGGCCGACCAATTGGGCACGACACCCGCAACGCTGCTGATTCCCCGCCAAACAGGCCCCATGAGCACGTTGGCATTGGCGGTCGTGGCGTAAATCCCGATAATCGCCGCCCAGGATCATGAGCGATCTTCATCTGGGCGACGCTCACCCACCTTCCACAGGAGCCGGTCATGACCGTGTACTTCATCGGCGCCGGCCCCGGCGACCCGGACCTCATCACGGTCAAAGGCCAGCGACTGATCCGCCAGTGCGCGGTGATCATCTACGCCGGCTCGCTGGTGCCGACCGCCGTCCTCGAAGGCCATTGTGCCGAACAGGTGATCAACAGCGCCGAGCTGCATCTGGAACAGATCATCGAATTGATCAACAGCGCCCATCTCAAGGGCCAGGACGTGGCCCGGGTGCACTCCGGCGACCCGAGCCTGTACGGCGCCATCGGCGAACAGATTCGTTGCCTGCGGGAACTGGACATCCCTTTCGAAATCATCCCGGGCGTGACCGCGACCTCAGCCTGCGCCGCCCTGCTGGGTGCCGAACTGACCTTGCCGGACATCTCCCAGAGCCTGATCCTCACCCGTTACGCCGATAAATCCCCGATGCCCGCTGGGGAAGAACTGGGCAACCTGGCACAGCACGGGGCGACCATGGCGATTCACCTGGGGGTCAATCACCTGGAAAAAATCGTCGACGAACTGCGGCCCCACTACGGCGCGGATTGCCCGATTGCGGTGATCCACCGGGCGACATGGCCGGATCAGGATTGGGTGATGGGGACGCTGGCAGATATTGCCGAGAAGGTGCAAGCCAAGGGTTTCCGCCGGACGGCGCTGATCCTGGTGGGGCGTGTGCTGGGCAATGACGTGTTCAGCGAATCGTCGCTGTACAGCGCCGGACATGCGCATCTCTACCGGCCCTGAGGCAATCGGCAAGAGCCAACCCCGATCCCTGTGGGAGCGAGCTTGCTCGCGATAACGACGGCACATTCAACATCATCGCAGGCTGACCCACCGCTATCGCGAGCAAGCTCGCTCCCACAGGGGGGGTGGATACAGGCTGACGACTGAAACCAGTGTGGCGAGGGAGATTGCTCCCTCGCCACACACTATCCGCAGCGAACACCTATCAGTAGTAGGCGTTTTCTTTCTGCGTATGGTCGGTCACGTCACGCACGCCCTTGAGCTCCGGAATGCGCTCGAGCAAGGTGCGCTCGATGCCTTCCTTCAAGGTCACGTCAGCCTGGCCGCAGCCCTGGCAGCCGCCGCCGAACTGGAGCACGGCGATGCCGTCTTCCACCACGTCGATCAACGAAACCTGGCCGCCGTGGCTGGCCAGCCCCGGGTTGATCTCGGTTTGCAGGTAGTAATTGATGCGCTCGTTGACCGGGCTGTCGGCATTGACCATCGGCACCTTGGCGTTCGGTGCCTTGATGGTCAGCTGGCCGCCCATGCGGTCGGTGGCGTAGTCGACCACCGCATCGTCCAGGAAGGCTTCGCTGAACGAGTCGATGTACGCGGTGAAGCTCTTGAGCCCCAACGCGGTGTCTTCGGGTTTTTCTTCTCCCGGCTTGCAGTAGGCAATGCACGTCTCTGCGTACTGGGTGCCGGGCTGGGTGATGAAGATGCGGATCCCGATCCCCGGGGTGTTCTGCTTGGACAGCAGGTCGGCCAGGTAATCGTGGGCGGCATCGGTAATGGTAATGGCGGTCATGGAAACTCCTCGCAGGCTTGACGGCAGTTTACGCCAATCATCGCGCCGGACAAAGTCCTAGTATTTTTGTCAGGAAAGCGTCCGACGGCACGGGGTTTGCCGCCGGACAGGCCTATCAGAGGTTCTGGTAGCGATTCATGTCCAGCACACCGCTTTCCACGGGCTCCGTTTCCTGGATGTACTGGCTCAGGTCATGGAAGTAATACCAGAACTGCGGGTGACTGCGGCGAATCCCCCAGCGCTCGACGATCCGCTCGAACGCCGGCTCATCCTGGGCACGTTCCATGGCCTCGACAAATGCCGGCACTTGCCCGGCCGGAATGTTGAACATGAAGTTCGGATAGCTGCTGAGCACGCCCGGGTAGACCGTCAGCGTGTCCAGCCCCGGCTGATAGCGCGTCTCCTCGCCCAGCAGGAACGCCACGTTGCTGTGGGCCCGGTTGCGCAGCAGGCTGTAGACCTCACGTTGGCCGCTGGCGGTTTCGATGCGCAACAGGGTCGCTTCCGGCAGTTGGTCGATCACCTTGAGCCCCGCCGCCGGTCGCGACACCAGCCGACTGAGGGCCTGCTCGGCGTTTTGCAGCGCAGGGTCGATGTTCGGGCGCGAGCAGTAGGCACCGTCGCAACGGTTGATCGGATCGGGGTGCGCGTTCAGCTCGCCATAACGGGTCAGCAGTTGCTGGGCGAAATCACCCTTGGGATCGCGCTCGTCAAGCTTGAGGGCGGTCGGTTTGTCATTGTCGATGGCCTCATAATCGAGCCACATCTTGAATTTGCCACCGGCCTGGTACCAGTCGTCGAGGTAGCCTTCCCGGGAGTCGGCCGGCATCAGGCGCAGGAAGTTCTGCTCCGCACCGTTGCGGATCAAATCGAAATACAACCGGGTCTGGGCCTGGTGGGAGACGTTGCCGAACACGTCGAAATTCACCGCCAACTGATAATAGGTACGCTCCAGTAACGGGAAGTCGAACAGCCACATCGTCTGCGGCACCTCCCCGATCAGCCCCTTGGTGACCGAAGCGCTGTCGAAATGCCGGAAAATGCTCAGCAGCGCGTTGTCGTTGCCGGCCCACAGCGTCGACCAGCTCGGAGCCGGCAGCTCGGCATAGTTGTCGCGGCGCAAGGCCTCGTACTCGTTGCGCTTGTCACGGTAATCGAGCCACAGGCTGAGGACGCTGCCCACATCGTCGTTCTGCCCCGGCATCGCCAACAGCGGTGTGGCCTGGCCGCGGTAGTTCGGATCGGTGATGTACAGATCGTGTTCAGGGGCCTGGAACAGCGCCCAGAAATTGTCACGGATCACGTCCGTGGCGATCTGGCCCCGGCACACCGGCCCGCGAATGAACGTCCGCACGAAATACTCGGCGTTATCGAGCATGAATTGGTAGCGGGCCTGGGCCGGAATCGCTTCGAAGGTGGAAAACGGGTTGGCCCGGCGCTCCGGACCGTACCCCGGCAACGCGGTGACCTGCCACTTGCCGCTGTAGAACAGGCTCTTGATCCGCGCCATCTTCGCCGCGCTCAAGCCGTAGGTGATGTGGGTCTTGTGCACGATCACCCCTTGCACCGGCCAGAGCCGATAATAGACGCGGGTGCCGGGATCGTCGTTCGGGCGGCGGGTGTTGATCAGGTCGATGGGCTGCCCGGTGGGCGTACGCGAACGCACCCATTGGAAGAAATGCCCCGGCTCGCCGTCCTTGAAATAGATATGCGCCAGGAACCAGTGCTCGAACAACCAGCGCCCCACCAGGCTTTCCCGGGCGCCGGGGGCGTTGAGCAGGTTTTCCCACTGCACCACTTGCAAGGCTTCGGCGGCGCTCGGGGCCAAGGCCTGCTGGTCGATGGGGGCGCCGGCGGCCAGCCAGCGCTGCAGGGTCTGGTATTGCTGGTCGGTCAGGCCGGTGACCGCCAGCGGCATGCCTTCCCTGGGATGGGCTGCCGCATATTCGTCGAATTGATCCGGCATCGCGCAGCTGTTCTCTCGATTGAGACCCAACACGATCTCCTCCGGCAGCTTGGCGTTGGGTTGCAGCGGCGTGCGGTGCCCCAGTTCCAGCATTCGCGCCATCAACGCCGCCTGGCTGCCTTGGGCGTCGAGCACCGAATAGAAGCCTTTGCGCTGCCAGGCGCGCTGGCCGGAGGCATCGTAGAACAAACGGGTCGGCTCGGCCGCCTGGCGCCGCTCGCCGTCATACACCGACAGCTTGCTCGCGCCCCGTGCCGCCCCTTCGCCGCTGCCCAGGTTCAATTGGCAGGCGGAGTCGTAGCAGGCATGACAGGCCACGCATTTTTCCGTGAAGATCGGCTGGATGTCGCGGGTGTAGGAGATCGCCGGAACGGGATTCCCGGCGGCTGCGCTAAAAGACAACGACAGCAACAGACTGCCGAATAAGACGCGGTACGGCATGTCTCGGGTCCCTAAGAGATAGTCCGGCGATTCTACCGGGCCAGCATCGCCTTGCAAACATGAGCGATATTCATGCAAAAGCCCCTCATGATCAAATCCTGCGCAGGTTTGCTATCATCCCGGCCTTCGTAATGGTCTTTTTTTCCAGGTAGTCCTATGTCCGATCGCAGCGCTCGCCTTTATCTTCTCCAGCAAGCCCTCAAGGAACGCATCCTGATCCTCGACGGCGGCATGGGCACGATGATCCAGAGCTACAAGCTGGAAGAACAGGACTACCGCGGCAAGCGTTTTGCCGACTGGCCGAGCGACGTCAAGGGCAACAACGACCTGCTGGTCCTGAGCCGCCCGGACGTGATCGGTGCCATCGAAAAGGCCTACCTGGATGCCGGTGCCGACATCCTGGAAACCAACACCTTCAACGCCACCCAGGTGTCCCAGGCCGACTACGGTATGCAGGCCCTGGCCTACGAGCTGAACCTGGAAGGCGCGCGCCTGGCCCGCCAGGTGGCCGACGCCAAGACCCTGGAGACCCCGGACAAGCCACGCTTCGTCGCCGGCGTGCTCGGCCCGACCAGCCGCACCTGCTCGCTGTCGCCGGACGTAAACAACCCCGGCTACCGCAACGTGACCTTCGACGAACTGGTGGAGAACTACACCGAAGCCACCAAGGGCCTGATCGAAGGCGGCGCCGACCTGATCCTGATCGAGACCATCTTCGACACGCTGAACGCCAAGGCGGCGATCTTCGCCGTGCAAGGGGTCTACGAAGAACTGGGCGTCGAACTGCCGATCATGATCTCCGGCACCATCACCGACGCCTCCGGCCGCACCCTCTCCGGCCAGACCACCGAAGCCTTCTGGAACTCGGTGGCCCACGCCAAGCCGATCTCCGTGGGCCTGAACTGCGCCCTCGGCGCCAGCGAACTGCGCCCGTACCTGGAAGAGCTGTCGAACAAGGCCAGCACCCACGTATCGGCCCACCCCAACGCCGGCCTGCCCAACGAGTTCGGCGAATACGACGAACTGCCGGCCGAGACGGCCAAGGTCATCGAAGAGTTCGCCCAGAGCGGCTTCCTGAACATTGTCGGCGGTTGCTGCGGCACCACCCCGGCGCACATCGAAGCCATCGCCAAGGCCGTGGCCGGCTACGCGCCGCGACAGATTCCAGAGATCCCGAGGGCTTGCCGCCTGTCGGGCCTGGAACCGTTCACCATCGATCGCAGCTCCTTGTTCGTCAACGTCGGCGAGCGGACCAACATCACCGGTTCCGCCAAGTTCGCCCGGTTGATCCGCGAGGACAACTACACCGAAGCGCTGGAAGTGGCCCTGCAGCAGGTCGAGGCCGGCGCCCAGGTGATCGACATCAACATGGACGAGGGCATGCTCGATTCGAAGAAGGCCATGGTGACCTTCCTCAATCTGATTGCCGGCGAACCGGACATTTCCCGCGTGCCGATCATGATCGACTCCTCCAAGTGGGAAGTGATCGAAGCCGGCCTCAAGTGCATCCAGGGCAAGGGCATCGTCAACTCCATCAGCATGAAGGAAGGCGTCGAGCAGTTCATCCACCACGCCAAACTGTGCAAACGCTACGGCGCCGCCGTGGTGGTAATGGCCTTCGACGAAGCCGGCCAGGCCGACACCGAGGCGCGCAAGAAGGAAATCTGCAAGCGCTCCTACGACATCCTGGTCAATGAAGTCGGCTTCCCGCCGGAAGACATCATCTTCGACCCGAACATCTTCGCCGTCGCCACCGGTATCGAAGAGCACAACAACTATGCCGTGGACTTCATCAACGCCTGTGCCTACATCCGCGACGAACTGCCGTACGCGCTGACCTCCGGCGGCGTGTCCAACGTGTCGTTCTCGTTCCGTGGCAACAACCCGGTGCGCGAGGCGATCCACTCGGTGTTCCTGCTGTATGCGATCCGCGCGGGCCTGACCATGGGCATCGTCAACGCCGGCCAACTGGAGATCTACGACCAGATCCCGGTGGAACTGCGTGACGCCGTGGAGGACGTGATCCTCAACCGCACCCCCGAAGGCACCGACGCCCTGCTCGCCATCGCCGACAAGTACAAGGGCGACGGCAGCGTCAAGGAAGCGGAAACCGAGGAATGGCGCGGCTGGGAAGTGAACAAGCGCCTGGAGCATGCGCTGGTCAAGGGCATTACCACCCACATCGTCGAAGACACCGAAGAATCGCGACTGTCGTTCGCCCGGCCGATCGAGGTCATTGAAGGCCCGCTGATGGCTGGCATGAACATCGTCGGCGACCTGTTTGGTGCCGGCAAAATGTTCCTGCCCCAAGTGGTCAAGTCCGCCCGTGTGATGAAGCAGGCCGTGGCCCACCTGATTCCGTTCATCGAGGCGGAAAAAGGCGACAAGCCGGAGGCCAAGGGCAAGATCCTGATGGCCACGGTCAAGGGCGACGTCCACGACATCGGCAAGAACATCGTCGGCGTGGTGCTCGGTTGCAACGGCTATGACATCGTCGACCTGGGCGTGATGGTGCCAGCGGAGAAGATCCTGCAGGTGGCCAAGGAGCAGAAATGCGACATC
The DNA here is from genome assembly GCF_900101575.1 of Pseudomonas sp. NFACC37-1. NCBI lineage: Bacteria > Pseudomonadati > Pseudomonadota > Gammaproteobacteria > Pseudomonadales > Pseudomonadaceae > Pseudomonas > Pseudomonas sp. NFACC37-1. Next base: position 92,550 of record NZ_FMUZ01000015.1, read on the forward strand.
ATCGGCCTGTCCGGCCTGATCACCCCGTCCCTGGATGAGATGGTGCATGTGGCGCGGGAGATGCAGCGCCAGGACTTCCATCTGCCGCTGATGATCGGTGGCGCCACCACCTCCAAGGCCCACACGGCGGTGAAGATCGAACCCAAGTACAGCAACGACGCGGTGATCTACGTCACCGACGCCTCCCGCGCCGTGGGCGTGGCGACCCAGTTGCTGTCCAAGGAGCTCAAGCCGGCGTTCGTCGAGAAAACCCGCCAGGACTACATCGAAGTACGCGAGCGCACGGCCAACCGCAGCGCCCGCACCGAGCGCCTGAGCTACCCCGCTGCCGTGGCCAAGAAGCCACAGTTCGACTGGAGCAGCTACCAGCCGGTCAAGCCGACCTTCACCGGCGCCAAGGTGCTGGACAACATCGACTTGAACGTCCTGGCCGAATACATCGACTGGACACCGTTCTTCATCTCCTGGGACCTGGCCGGCAAATACCCGCGCATCCTCACCGACGAAGTGGTCGGCGAAGCCGCCACCGCGCTGTACGCGGATGCCCGGGCGATGCTGCGCAAGCTGATCGACGAGAAACTCATCAGCGCCCGCGCCGTGTTCGGCTTCTGGCCGGCCAACCAGGTGCATGACGACGACCTGGAAGTCTACGGCGACGATGGCAAGCCACTGGCGCGCTTGCATCACTTGCGCCAGCAGATCATCAAGACCGACGGCAAGCCGAACTTTTCCCTGGCCGACTTCGTCGCGCCCAAGGACAGCGGCGTGACCGACTACGTCGGCGGCTTCATCACCACCGCCGGCATCGGCGCCGAAGAAGTCGCCAAGGCCTATCAGGAGGCCGGCGACGATTACAACTCGATCATGGTCAAGGCCTTGGCCGACCGCCTGGCCGAAGCCTGCGCCGAATGGCTGCACCAGCAGGTGCGCAAGGAGCATTGGGGTTATGCCCAGGACGAGAGCCTGGACAACGAGGCGCTGATCAAGGAGCAGTACACCGGCATCCGCCCTGCCCCCGGCTACCCGGCCTGCCCGGATCACACCGAGAAGGCCACCTTGTTCCGCCTGCTCGATCCCGAGGCCAGCGAACTGAAAGCCGGCCGCAGCGGCGTGTTCCTCACCGAACACTACGCCATGTTCCCGGCGGCAGCGGTCAGCGGCTGGTATTTCGCCCATCCCCAGGCGCAATACTTCGCCGTGGGCAAGATCGACAAGGACCAGGTCCAGAGCTACACCGCGCGCAAGGGCCAGGATTTGAGCGTGACGGAGCGTTGGCTGGCACCGAACCTGGGCTACGACAACTAAGCCCCCTTAAAATAAGCGCCCTTAAAAGATCGCAGGCTTCGCCAGTTCCTACAGGGTTTTGTGTGTTCCCGTAGGCACCGGCGAAGCCTGCGATCTTTTTTTGTCTATGCTTGTCCCACACACATGGCAGACGAGGGATTTATGGACGATCCAGTCGACAACAAGCCGCCGACCCTGTGGCAGATGATGCACAGCGTGCTGGCCGCCGCCTTCGGCGTACAGAGTGGCAAGAACCGCGCCCGGGATTTCACCCACGGCAAGCCGAGTCACTTCGTGATATTGGGGATCACGTTCACGGTGATTTTCGCCTTGACGCTGTTTGGCATCGTCAAGCTGGTGGTGCATCTGGCGGGGTTGTAACGCTCTCCAACACAACATATGACCCTGTGGGAGCGAGCTTGCTCGCGATCACGGTGCACCAGTCGACATCAATCCGACTGAACCACCGCTATCGCGAGCAAGCTCGCTCCCACAGGTTTTTCATCGCCAGGGATAAACCGTTTACTGGTGACTGACCCAGAACACTGCGGTGCCCACCACCAGGATAATCAGAAACAAAATGGCCCAGGCATCAACAGTACTGTCGCTTTTCCTTGCTTTGGTCGGATTGCTCATTGCATCGCCTCTTGTCGGTTTTGTAGGTGATTGCATAGGGACTCGACCACAGTTAAGACGATGATTGCCCGTACGACAAATGTGGGTTAGGCAATAATCAATCTCATTAGTCGATTTGGTTCTTTACATATACTCAAACATCACTTTTGCGCATAACTCAAAACAGGTATCTTGCACCGGCTCCTCTAGGAGTGCGCGGCCGTGCGCGCAGAATTGCCGAGGCAGAACCCGATTCCAGCGAGCCAACATGCAGCTGTTTCTGATCGGCCCAAGCCTGAGACCGAGACTTATATGTACGTATATGACGAGTACGATCAGCGAATCATCGAGGACCGCGTCAAGCAGTTCCGTGATCAGACCCGACGCTATCTGGCAGGCGAGCTGAGCGAAGAAGAATTCCGCCCTCTGCGCTTGCAGAATGGCCTGTATATCCAGCGCTTCGCCCCGATGCTGCGCGTGGCTGTGCCTTATGGCCAGCTGACTTCACGCCAGGTGCGCAAGCTGGCGCAAATTGCCCGGGACTATGACAAGGGCTATGCCCACATCAGTACCCGGCAGAACGTCCAGTACAACTGGCCGGCCCTGGAAGATGTGCCCGAGATCCTGGCCGAGCTGGCCACCGTGCAGATGCACGCGATCCAGACCAGCGGCAACTGCCTGCGCAACGTCACCACCGACCAGTTCGCCGGTGTCGCGGCCGACGAGTTGATCGACCCGCGGCCGTGGTGCGAAATCGTTCGCCAGTGGACGACGTTCCACCCGGAATTCGCCTACCTGCCGCGCAAGTTCAAGATCGCCATCAACGGTTCGAGTTCGGACCGTGCGGCCATCGAAGTCCACGACATCGGCCTGGAGACGGTCTACAACGCAGCCGGCGAACTGGGCTTCCGTGTGCTCGTGGGCGGCGGCCTGGGGCGTACCCCGGTGGTTGGCGCGTTCATCAACGAGTTCCTGCCGTGGCAGGACCTGCTGAGCTACCTCGACGCCATCCTGCGGGTGTACAACCGCTACGGCCGTCGTGACAACAAGTACAAGGCGCGGATCAAGATCCTGGTCAAGGCCCTGACGCCTGAAGTGTTCGCCGAGAAGGTCGAAGCCGAGATGGCTCACCTGCGTGGCGGCCAGACGACCCTGACCGAAGCCGAAGTCCATCGTGTGGCCAAGCATTTCGTCGATCCAGACTACAAGGCCCTGGGCAATCAGGACGCCGAACTGGCAGCCCTGGACAAGGAACACCCGGGCTTCGCCCGCTGGCGCACCCGCAACACCCTGGCCCACAAGAAGCCGGGTTATGTCGCGGTGACCCTGTCCCTGAAACCCACCGGCGTGGCACCGGGCGACATCACCGACAAGCAACTGGACGCCGTGGCCGACCTGGCCGAGCGCTACAGTTTCGGCCAGCTGCGCACCTCCCACGAGCAGAACATCATCCTGGCGGACGTTGAACAGAGCCAGTTGTTCACCCTGTGGGGCGAGCTGCGCGAACAAGGTTTCGCCACCCCGAACATCGGCCTGCTGACCGACATGATCTGCTGCCCGGGCGGCGACTTCTGCTCCCTGGCCAACGCCAAGTCGATCCCTATCGCCGAATCGATCCAGCGTCGTTTCGATGACCTGGACTACCTGTTCGACATCGGCGAGCTGGACCTGAACATATCCGGCTGCATGAACGCCTGTGGTCACCACCACGTCGGCCACATCGGCATCCTGGGCGTGGACAAGAAAGGCGAAGAGTTCTACCAGGTCTCCCTGGGCGGCAGCGGCAGCCGCGACGCCAGCCTGGGCAAGATCCTCGGCCCGTCGTTTGCCCAGGATGACATGCCTGACGTGATCGAGAAGCTGATCGACGTGTACATCGAACAACGTACCGCGGACGAGCGCTTCATCGACACTTACCAACGTATTGGCATCGACCTCTTCAAGGAACGCGTCTATGCAGCGAATCATTAAGAACAACGAGGTCATCGACGAAACCTGGCACCTGTTGCCCAAGGACGCGACCCTCGATGGCATCTCCAACTGCGACGACCTGATCGTGCCACTGGCCCTGTGGCGCGATCATGCCCATGCCCTCAAGGCCCGCGACGGCGGCCTGGGTGTGTGGCTGGACGCCGACGAGGAAGCGGAAGAAATCGGCGAAGACGCCAACCAGTTGCAGGTCATCGCCCTGAACTTCCCGGCCTTCACCGACGGACGCAGCTACTCCAACGCCCGCCTGCTGCGTGACCGCTATGGTTTCAAGGGTGAATTGCGGGCGATTGGCGACGTGCTGCGCGACCAACTGTTCTACATGCGCCGCTGCGGTTTCGACGCCTTTGCCTTGCGCGCCGACAAAGACCCCTTTGAGGCCCTCGAAAGCCTCAAGGACTTCTCGGTGACCTACCAGGCTGCCACTGACGAACCGCTGCCACTGTTCCGTCGTCGCTGAAACAGCCCCATGAAAAAGCCCTGATCCGGGTGTGCCGGTTCAGGGCTTTTTCATTTGATGGTCCCCACCGTGGCGGCCCAGCCCCCTGTGGGAGCGGGCTGCGCGGATTACCAGAACCGCTGCTGGGTCAGGCGGCTCCACCAACTGAGCAGCACGCGATCCACCGAACCGCTGGCCGCCATGCCAATGCGTTCCTGCAGGCTTTTGCGTTCGGCGTAGTGCAGGTGGTACAGCTCGGCACCCTTGGCCCGTTCGGCCAGGTACTCGTCGCTGGTTTTCAGCTCGTCCACCAAGCCCTTGCCCTGCGCCGCGACACCCAACCAGACCTCACCGGTCGCCACTTCATCGATGGCCAGTTGCGGGCGGTAGTTGGACACGAAGTTCTTGAACAGTTCATGGGTGATGTCCAGGTCTTCCTGGAACTTCTCCCGGCCCTTCTCGGTATTTTCGCCGAACACCGTCAACGTGCGTTTGTATTCGCCGGCCGTCAACACTTCGAAATCGATGTCATGTTTCTTCAGCAGCCGGTTGACGTTGGGCAATTGCGCGACGACGCCGATGGAGCCCAGGATCGCGAAGGGAGCGCTGATGATCTTCTCGCCGATGCACGCCATCATGTAGCCGCCGCTGGCCGCCACCTTGTCGATGCAGACGGTCAGCGGCACGCCAGCCTGACGGATCCGCGCCAGTTGCGACGAGGCCAGGCCATAGCTGTGGACCATGCCGCCACCACTTTCCAGGCGCAGCACCACTTCATCCTTCGGCGTCGCCAGGGTCAGCAGCGCGGTGATTTCATGACGCAGGCTCTCAGTGGCCGAGGCCTTGATGTCACCGTCGAAGTCCAGCACGAACACCCGGGGCTTGGCCGCCGGCTTGTCCTTGTTTTTCTTCCCGGCCTTTTGAGCCTTGCCTTCGGCCTTGCGCAAGGCCTTGAGCTGATCCTTGTCCAGCAACGTCTGTTCCAGGCGCTCGCGCAGCCCCTTGTAGAAATCGTTGAGTTTGCTCACCTGCAACTGGCCGGCCGACTTACGCCGCCCCTTGCTGCGCAGCGCAGCAAAACTGGCCAGCACCACCAGGATGGCGATCACCAGCGTCACGGTCTTGGCCAGGAAACCGGCGTACTCGATGAAAAACTCCACAGCAACTCCTTAAATGCAATGCGCCACTGAACGCAGGCGCGTGACAGGCCCAGCATACCCATGCGCCTGCGTCGCGACCAGCCAAGAAACCTATGGTTACCTTGACGCGAGCGAGGCAGGGCAAGGCTGCAACGGGCATTTCAAACAAGCGTATGTTTTTTCATTGACAGCTCACCGCCATCCCCATAACCTCGCCAAACCTTCAACGTACCGGGATGACGCGGACGTGGGCAGTATCTATCTGATTCGACATGGCCAGGCCTCCTTTGGTGCGGACGACTACGATGTCCTCTCGCCCAATGGCGTACGCCAGGCGCAAGTGCTCGGCGACCACCTTGCCGAGCTCGGTGTCGTATTCGACCGCTGCCTCTCCGGTGACCTGCGGCGCCAACAGGATACCGCCGTCGGTGCGCTGGGCCAGATGTCCGCCGCCGGCATGCCGGTCCCCGAATTGGAAATCGACCCGGCGTTCAACGAGTTCGATGCCGATGCGGTCATTCGCGCCCTGTTGCCGGACATGCTCCCCCAGGAACCCGAGGCGGTGCATATCCTGCGCAACGCCGCGCAGAACCGCGCCGAATTCCAGCGTATCTTCGTGCTGATCGTCGAGCGCTGGCTGAGCGGCCGGTATGACCCGCCCGGTCTCGAAAGCTGGCTGGGGTTCGTCGAGCGGGTCCAGGCCGGCCTGCAGCGCATCCTGGAGCAAGCCGACAACACCCACAAGATCGCCGTGTTCACCTCCGGCGGCACCATCACCGCCCTGCTCCACCTGATCACCCGGATACCGGCCCGACAGGCCTTCGAACTGAACTGGCAAATCGTCAACACCTCGCTCAACCACCTGAAATTCAGGGGCCGCGAGGTGGCCCTGGCTTCCTTCAACAGCCATGCCCACCTGCAACTGTTGAAGGCCCCGGACCTCATCACCTTTCGCTGAGTCCGGATTACTGTAGACCCTTGCTGTACCACCCAAATAAGGATCGAAACCATGACCTCCGTAGCCGACGCCGTACAAGCCATGAAAGCCAAGTTCAACCCAGCCGCCGCAGCCGGCCTGGACCTGGTATTCGGTTTCCGCATCGATGAATCCAAGCATTTCTCGCTGATCGTCAAGGACAGCACCTGCGAACTGCAGGAAGGTGAAAACCCGGACGCCCAGGTCACCCTGGTGATGGATGGCGAAACCCTGCAAGGCATCGTCGACGGCAGCACCGACGGCATGCAAGCGTTCATGGGTGGCAAGCTGCGCGCCGAAGGCGACATGATGCTGGCCATGAAACTGTCCGAGCTGTTCCCAGCCTGAGATTGAGTTCGCCTTCCTCGCGAGCCTTTTGATTGCCAACGAATCCCGCCCCCATGGCGGGATTCGTGTTTCTGCCCTCCGCTGATTCTGCCTTGCACTCACAACCTTGATCCCTGTCAGTTGTCGCTCCTCCCCCAGTCGCTAATGTAGCGCTTCCATCAAGCCAGGGACGGCTCATCGGGAGCCGGCGCCTGCTCATCTCACGGAAGAGAGACTCATGCCCACACTGAAGATCATTTTGCTGTCGAGTGCCTTCAACGGCCTGACCCAACGCGCCTGGCTGGACCTGCGCGAGGCCGGCTATCGCCCTAGCGTCGTGCTGTTCACCGATCCGGCCTCGGTCTGCCGGCAAATCGAAGAAAGCGGCGCCCACTTGGTGATCTGTCCGTTTCTCAAGGACCGCGTACCCGAGCAGTTGTGGCGCAACCCACGGCGCCCGGTGGTGATCATTCATCCGGGGATTGTCGGCGATCGCGGTGCCAGTGCCCTGGACTGGGCGATCACCCGGCAATCCGAACGCTGGGGGGTCACCGCATTGCAGGCGGTGGAGGAAATGGATGCCGGGCCCGTGTGGGCCACGTGGGAATTCGACCTGCCCAAAGGCCTGCGTAAATCGGAGCTGTATAACGGTCCGGTCAGCGACGCGGCCATTCGTTGCATCCGCGAGGTCGTGGAAAAATACCGTTGCGGTTTCGTCCCGGTGCCACTGGACTATGGCCGCCATGACGTGATCGGGCGCCTGCAACCGAACATGACCCAGGATGATCGCAGCTTCAGCTGGCACGACAGCAGCGGTTTCATCAAGCGTTGCATCGACGCCGCGGACGGTCAGCCCGGCGTGCTCGCAAGCCTGGCCGGCGAACAGTTTTACCTGTACGACGCCCATCCGGACGTTCGCCACGGCCGGCCCGGCGAGCTGTTGGCCGTGCGTGACGATGCGGTGCTGGTGGCGACGGGGGATGCCAGCCTGTGGATCGGCGCACTGCGCCGCAAGCCGCAACCCGGCGAACAGACCTTCAAGCGCCCGGCGCGCCATGTACTGTCGAACCACCTCGAAGGCATCCCGGTGCTCGACAGTTCCCTGGACCGGCAGCCGTTCAGCGACGAACCCTATCAACCCATTCGTTACCGGGAGTGCGGCCATGTCGGGGAGCTGACCTTCGAGTTCTATAACGGGGCGATGAGCACTGAGCAATGCCAGCGCCTGGCGGCGGCATTGCGCTGGGCCAAGTCCCGGGACACCCAGGTGCTGTTGATCCGTGGTGGGCGCGGCAGCTTTTCCAACGGCGTGCACCTGAACGTGATCCAGGCCGCCGCCGAGCCGGGCCTGGAAGCCTGGGCCAACATACAAGCCATCGACGACGTTTGCCTGGAGCTGTTCAGCGCCCGGCAACTGGTGGTCAGCGGCCTGACGGGGAACGCCGGGGCCGGCGGTGTGATGCTGGCCCTGGCCGCCGATATCGTGCTGGCGCGCCATGACATTGTGCTCAACCCCCATTACGCGACCATGGGCCTGTACGGCTCTGAATACTGGACCTACAGCCTGCCCCGCGCGGTCGGTCCGGACATGGCTTGGAAGCTCACCCAGAACTGCCTGCCCATCAGCGCCTTGCAGGCGTTGCGCTACGGCATGGTCCAGGAGATCGGCCCGCGTTGCCCCGACGAGTTCGGCCTGTGGCTGCTGCAGCGAGCCAACCGCGCGCTGCTCGATCCGACCTATGAAAGCATCCGGACATGCAAGGCCGAACGGAGCCTGTCGGCGATCCAGGCGTGTCGCGATGACGAACTCGCACAGATGCGCCTCGACATGGTGGACAATCGCCACGGCTTCGCCGACAAATGCCGTCGTTTCGTCTTCAAGCACAAGGCCTGCGGTACGCCCGAACGCCTGGTTGCACCCTGGGCGCGGACAAGACAGGCCCAGGCCGTCCAGTAACTCCCGGTATCGGGGAAGGCTTGGCAGCTCTTACAATGCCCGCTTTCCCCGCATCGGCCTGAACATGGACATCGACCTCGCCCGCACTTTCCTGGAAATCGTCCGCCACGGCAGCCTCGCCGCAGCCGCCGAAAAGCTGCACGTGACCCAAACGGCGATCACCGCCCGGGTCCAGAAGCTCGAAAGCCAGCTCGGCTGCGCGCTGTTCGTGCGCAATCGTGCCGGCGCCCGCTTGACCGCCGACGGCGAAGCCTTTGTGGTCTACGCCAACCAGTTGGTGCAAACCTGGGAAGCGGCCCGCCGTGACCTGCCGCTGCCCGAGGGTTATCGCAACGTCCTGCACCTGGGAGGCGAGGTCAGCCTGTGCAACCCCTTGATGCTCGCCTGGGCCGGAGAGCTGCGCCAGAAGATCCCCGGTCACGCCCTGCGCATGGACATTCGCGATGGCGAGAAGCTGCTGCAACAGTTGGAACTGGGCCTGCTGGATGCGGCGGTGGTCTATCAGCCCGAATACTGGCCGCGCCTGCAAGTAGAACAACTGCTGGAAGAAAAACTCATCCTGGTGCGCCTGGCCGCCCGTCCCGAACCCTACGTGTATATCGACTGGAGCGCGGACTTCCGGCGCCAACACGACACCGCGCTGCCAGACAAGGCCAAGGCCGCCGTGACCTTCAACCTCGGCCCGCTGGCCCTGCAATACATCCTGGAAAACGGCGGCAGCGGTTACTTCCGCACGCGGGTCGTACAGAGCTACCTGGACAGCGGAATCCTGGAACGGGTGCCCAAGGCACCGGAGTTCAATTACCCGACGTACCTGGTCTATTCCCGCGATCGGGATTCAGCGGCGTTGCAGCAGGCATTCGATGTGCTGCGAGAGATCGTCAAGTCCGGCAGCGACTGGTCGCAGCGCTGGGATCCATTGACCTGACACCTGCTCAAGCAAGACTTGCCTGGAATGAAAACCTGACATGGCCAGGGATTGCTCCCGCTTTTCAGGCGCTGGCGAAGCAGGCGATCTTTCTCTTGCGACTCAATCGCCGGTGGAAAGATCGCAGCCTCGTTGCACTCGGCAGCTCCTACCGTCGCAACCCAGCGGGAGCAATTCCTGGCTACAAAAGCCCTTCGCGATACTAAGGGTCGGGTTCTATGACTCGCTCTGCATGTGATCCACGATCTCGTCCTTGATCAGCAATCGCTTCTTCTTGAGCGTCTCCAAAACGTCGGCGGGCAGCGCGGCGGAGGACGGCTTCTCGGCATCGACCACCTTGGCATCAAGTTGGGAGTATTGTTGAAGTAACGAGTCGAGCCTTGGATTCTCGCTGCGTTTTTGCTGGATTTGATCTTTTGTGTAGTTGAGATCCTGGCACAAATCGTGAGACACCGGCATGGAACACCTCCTTTGATGGATCGGTGGCAGGCGTCCTTTCAACGCCCGTCGATTATCAGGATGGCCTCTTGAACGGGGTTCTGTCGACCGCCAATCCGACCAGCGGTGACCGTTCGTCGTCCCGGATCGCTTGGCGATCAAACCTTTGCCTGGGCATAACCCTCCATTGATCAGAGACGACAAGAATCGCTCGTTCAACCTGTATGGAGACTTACTTATGGACAAATTCATCCTGCGTCAACTCGGCCTGGCAGTTGCCCTGAGTACCAGCATGGGCATGGCCTGGGCCGCGACTTCCAACGACTTCGTCGACGAAGCGGCGGCCGGTGGCCTCGCGGAAATCGAAACCAGCAAACTGGCCTTGGAAAAAAGCCAATCGGCGGACATCAAGGCGTTCGCCAACAAGATGATCACCGACCACACCAAGGCCAACGAAGAGCTGAAGGCGCTGGCGAAAAAACATGACATCGAAGTGCCCGACGACACCACGTTGATGAAGAAAGCCAAGGCGAAGATTCTCGAGGTGCGCGATGAGTCCTTTGATGCGGCCTTCGCCAACAACCAGGTCAAGGCCCACGAAGAAACCATCGCCCTGTTCAAGAAAGAAGCCGAGACCGTTACCGACGACAAGAAAGCTGGCAACACCGAACTCAAGGCGTTCGCCCAGAAGATGCTGCCGGACCTGCAACATCACCTGGATGAAGCCAAGAAACTCCAGGCGGCCCATCCTAGCAAGTAACGGTAAACCCGCTACTTGAGCCGCCATAGGGCTCGTTCAAGGAAAAACGGCGCTTCTCCCAAGACTGGAAGGCGCCGTTTTCGTACACCGGACTTCTATCAGGCCTCAAGCCCCTTGCGCGCAACCGCGGCACCCGCCTGCAACGCCCTTCCCACCTGTTCTTCGAAATCCCCCCGGCTCATCACCTGCAAGGCGGCGGCCGTGACACCCCGGTAAGCCACCAAGGCGTCGATCATCTGCTGGGCATCACGGCTCGCCAGCAACTGGCTGCTGTTGACCACGACACTTTTCGCGGCCAACTGTGCGATGTCGCCCGGTATGCCGGCCAGCATCGCCTGGCGGGCCAGCGCCGTCATCAACAAGGCCGGAAAGGCCGGGCCAGTGCCCGAGAGCGCGGAGAGGTAGTCAATGTAATCTTCTTTTTCGACCTCAACCGCAGTGCCCACGCACTCGAACAGCTGTTGCACGAGGCTTTTCAGCGGCAGCGCTATCGCACCCAACCCATACCAAGGCGTAAAGGACTGGCCGATTTCCACCGCCGCGTTGGGCATCGCCCGCACGACCGCTGAAGCCGAAGTCTGCGTTGCAATCGCCTGCGCCGTGATCCCGGCCATCAGGGAGATCACCGTCTTACCCGTCGCATTGATGCCCAGGCTGGCGAAATGCTCGGGGCGAACGGCGATGATCACCACGTCGCTGCGATCCACCAGGTCCTGGTTGTCCGTGACCAGGCAAGCACCTTGTTGAGCCAGCGGGTGGTTGCCCGAGCGATTGGAAATGATCAGGTTGCCCGCCGGCACCAGCCCCTTCTCCAGGACTGCCTTGGCAATCGCGCCGCCCAACCAGCCGGTGCCGCCAATGATCCCCACGTTCTCATTGATCATCGCCGTGACCTTCGAACGTGTCGGTCAGGGGCACAAAGACCCCGGGTTCTTTTTCGGCATAACCGAACTTCCCGTAGAAACGATCCAGCTCCCGCTGCTTGGGGACTTTGCCGGTGAAGATGCTCACGTAATGCGGGATGCGCTGGAAGCGCACGGTGATCAACTCTGTCGTGTTCATGGTGATGTAACCGATCTGCGTCAGATAGATCGTTCGGGCCCGGGCATCAGCTCCTTGGCTGTCGTAGCCAAAGCGCTTGAACATGTTCGCCAGGGCGTTCATGCGCTGCTCGTCCACCACCGCCACCTCTTGGGCCACTTCAGCAGACTGAAGCGCCCAGCTGCGCACGGCGAACTCGAATTGCGAATCGAACAATTGCGGGTTGAGCCAGCACTCGAACACATTCAGGATCGCCTCGGAAATGCTTTCGGCATAGCTTTCACTTTGCCGGATCAGCCCCCCCGTGTTGGTCTCCCGCCAACGCGACAGCAAAGCAGCCAGCAGTTGCTCACGGTCCTCGAAAAACCAGTAGAAGCTGGTGCGTGACAACCCCAGGCGCTTGGCCAGCGGCATGACCCGAACCGCATCGATGCCCGACTCTTTCAGGGCCACGTAGGCCGCTTCCAGCCAACCCTCCGGCGAGCCGCGCCAACCTGCGTCCTGGGCCTTGCTACGGGCCTTCCCTACCTGCGGCATCGTGCGCCTCCTTCTTCAAATACGAGATAGAAATGTACCCTGACGATCCCTTAATGTACACATGAGTACATTTTATTGACCCGGCCGTCTTGAGTACTTAAAGTCCAGCATCATGGAGATCCGACCACCGTCCCCATTAAACAAGCCGGACCCAGGCATGAAACAACCTGTCCGTGAGGCGCGCCGGGTTGTATCTCCAAGAGGCAAGGACTCTAAAACAACAACGAGCCGCCATTATGATTTTTTGCTGAACGCCGCTGAAAGAACTTCGCCATCCGGCCAAAGAATGCCGGAACGACTGCCTTCGTCACCCCCTTCATCTGATCTACGATGGCGTGAGTCATCAGGCACAGCGTTGGAACACACCTATGCAACCCAGCGATATCGATAAAAAGGTCAAGGGCTATCGGCGTTTGATACCGTCGATGACGGCGTTGCTGGAATTCGAAGCCGTAGCGCGGCTGGCCAGTTTCACCCTGGCCGCCCAAGAGCTGGGCGTGACGCAGGCCGCCGTCAGCAAACAGATCCGGTTGTTGGAAGAGACCCTGGAGACCAAGCTGTTCCACCGCCTTCATCGGTCGATCAAGCTGACGCACGAAGGCTACGTCCTGCATCTGGTCGTCGCGGAGTCCATTCATCGCATGGCCAGTGTCTTCGACAAAATTGCCGAGGGCATTGGTGAACAGGAGATCACCATCGCCTGCACGGAAGCGTTTTCTCACTTGAGAATACTCCCCCGGTTGATTGCACTGCGCACCCTGCAACCGAAGTTGAAGTTGCGCTTGCTGACGCAACAGGTCTCGCCCAGTTCATACCGCGATGACGTCGACCTGGCCATCCGTTTCGGCAATGGAAAATGGGAGGATGGCAGTTCGGTTTTCCTGTTCGATGAAGAAGTGTTTCCCGTTTGCGCGCCCGCCTGGCTTGCCGCCAACGCAGCCCCTTCATCCGTTACCGATTTCCTGGACACGGCGCTGATTGATTCGGACTCCACCCTGGAAGGCTGGATGACCTGGAACCGTTGGTGCCGGGAACTGGGCGATATGCGCCCCAAGCTCAACTATTCATTTCGCTGCAGTTCCTATAACGATGCGATCGAGGCGGCTATTCAAGGCCATGGCATTGCACTGGGCTGGAGCCGGCTGATCGCGCACCGGCTCAACAGTGGTGAACTGATCAGAATTACGCCCTACGTGGTCAAGCCAAAAGACGCTTATTACCTGGTTATTCCGAACGGTCGGAAACTTGAGCCCATCACCCAGGCACTGATCGATTGGCTGCGCGATGACAGCCATCTAAGCCATTGATTACATAGATGTTCAAGACCACTTTTACGCATAACGCAAAGTTATGCGAGCGTGAAAATAAAGCGCGTTGACGGTCTTATCCCACCTTTCCAAACTGTACTCGCCGCCTGATCAACTTTGCGTTTGAGCGAGACCCATAATGACAATTAATACCGTGAAGACCCATCGTGAACTTCTGACCGACCGCACGCCGGGCCATGGCATGCCGGGCGGTTTGTTTGGTCGCCAGGATATTTTTGAAACCGATGTCGATATCTTTTTCACCCGGCATTGGATTCTGGTGGGGGTCACCAGCGACGTCCCCGAACCTGGGGATGTCTCCACCCTCGATATCGGCAAATCCTCCATCCTCCTGGTGCGCGACGATGATGAGCATGTGCAGGCCTTTCGCAACGTTTGCCGGCACCGCGGGGCGCGCTTGAAACAGGCTGGCAAGTCAACGGTGGGCATGCTGGTCTGCCCCTATCACCAGTGGACATACGACCTGGATGGCAGCCTGAAACATGCGGCACACATGGGCCAGGACTTCGACCCTAAATGCAAAAGCCTGATCCCGGTGCACACTCGAGTCGTCGGCACCCATGTCTTCGTCTGCCTGGGCGACGAACCGCCGGAAGACATCCTGTACCTTGACCAGGTCATGACACCGCGTTTCGCCCAATATGACCTCGCCCATTCCAAGATCGCCTACGAATCGGAAATCATCGAGAACGGCAATTGGAAACTGGTGATCGAAAATAACCGCGAGTGTTATCACTGCGCCGCCACCCACCCGGAATTGACTGCCTCTTTCCTGCCCGAAGATTTCGGTTTCTGCACCGACGGGCTGGGGGAGGATTCACTCCAGGCGCTGGCGGAGTATCACCGCCGCAATGCCGAGACCAAGGCCAACTGGGAGCGCGAAGGTTATATCTGCGATGCCGTCGAGCACCTGGGCGAAGACGCCGTGACCCAGTTTCGCTCGCAGCGACTGACCATTGCCGGCAACGGCGAATCCCAGACCCTGGACACCCGCGTGGCGTGCACCCGGCTGTTTGGCGAGCTCACGCGCCGCGACTTGGGCGACGTGCATCTTTGGACGCACAACTCGTGGACCCACATCATGAGCGACCATGCCGTGGTCTCCTACATCATCCCGCTGGCGCCCGATAAAACCCTGGTGCGCACCAAATGGCTGGTCCATGCCGATGCCGTCGAAGGCGTCGATTACCAAGTGGATAAGCTGACCGAAGTCTGGGTCGCGACCAACCAGCAGGACGCCAGCCTCGTCGGCATCACCCACAGCGGTACCCAGGATCCTGCCTACACGCCCGGGCCGTTCTCGGCCTTTACCGAAACCTATGTCGACCAGTTCTCTCGCTGGTACGCGGCGCGTCTGGCCGCCCATGGCGTGTGAGCAATGATCATGACGACTTACGAAAACCTGACGCGCCCTGGACATGCCAGCGTGCTCCAACGTTTTACCGACCCGGCCACCTGGGGCACGTTCGGTGCGCAATGGCACAGCGGTGAACAGAAAACCCTGCAATGCTGCGCTGTGCGCCAGGAAACCCATGACGTCAAAACCTTCATTTTCCGCTGTGCGGACTTCAGCGCCCTGAGCTTCGAGCCCGGTCAATTCATCACGATCTCACCGGTCATTGGCGGGCAGACCATTGCCCGCTGCTACACCCTGTCGTCCTCCCCGACCCGGCCGTTTGCGTTTTCCATTACCGTCAAGCGCGTACCGGGGGGCGCGGTGTCGAACTGGCTGCATGACCACCTCAAGCCCGGCGACAACCTGAGGGCCTGCGGCCCGGCGGGCAGCTTCACACCGGTCGGCCATCCGGCGACCAAGTGGTTGTACCTGTCCGCCGGTTCCGGTGTAACGCCCCTGATGTCGATGACCCAGGCCGCCTGCGACATGGCCGGCAACCTCGACATCGTTTTCGTGCACAGCGCCCGCACGCCCACCGACATCATCTTCCACGGAGAACTGACGCGCATGCAGGCCACCATGCCGGGGTTGCGGGTCATCAGTGTTTGCGAAGGTCTCGGCGACACCGTTCAATGGCAGCAACCGATAGGCCGGCTCGATTTGTCGTTGTTGAGCCAGCACGTGCCGGACTACCAGGAACGGGAAATCTTTACCTGCGGCCCCCAGGGTTACATGGAAGCGGTCAAGTCGCTGCTCAGGGAGGCGGCATTCGACTTCGCCCACTATCACCAGGAAAGCTTCGACATTGCCGCACTGAATGAAGAACCTTTGATCGAGCAGGCGGCTTCGCTCAATCAACAGGACGTCTTCACCGTGACCCTGTCGCGCTCGGGCAAGACGTTCAGCATGCCGGGCCATCAGACCGTGTTGTCTGCCGCCAGGAAAGCCGGCGCGATCGTGCCCTCCTCCTGCAACCAGGGCGTTTGTGGCACCTGCAAGACGGCCCTGCTCCAGGGCACGGTGGACATGCATCACAACGGCGGCATCAGGCAGCGGGAAATCGACAAAGGCCTGCGCTTGCTGTGCTGCAGCAAACCCACCTCAGACTTGGTCCTTGATCTTTAGCCTTGCCTCAGGCACCAGCGCTTGCGCCAGTGAGCGTGGGGGCCATTTATCGCCATTTCGAAAATTCGTCAGGCGCACCTCTGGGCTCAGCGTTTTTCTGCGATCAATCTCAAAAACCGCCGATAACGGCCGATACCCAGGATAAGACCCCGCCACTGGGGCGCAGGACAGAACGGTAGGTCAGTCATGACAGAGATTTATTTGCTGATAGCGCACGGCACGGACCAGGGCGAAGCCTACGTGCTGGGCTGGTTCGACGACCGGAGCAAAGCCCGGGAAGTGGCCGAGCAGAAAGAATGGGAAGCGTACCGCGCCAGCCTGAGGGAGAAACACCCATGGTCCAGCCACAAGCCGCTGGCACCGGACCAGACGGACTACCGCCGCTACTGGATCAAGACCATTTCCAAATTCGAACACGTGCCAGTGCCAAGGTCCTTTGCGGTCCATTGATCATCACGCATGAATATTCGACGAAACGAGCATTATCGGTGGTGGTCTAGACGATTAAGCCCACCTGATGAGAGCGTTACTATGTTGAAATTCCTTGGCGGCACCGTAGGTATCATTTTCCTGATTGGCCTGATCGTGGTGATTGCGCTGTTCAAGTTCATTTTTTGAGCGTGGCAGCGGGGATCTTTGGTTTGGTGGTCCCTATTTTCAGGCGTAAAAAAGCCCAATCTTTGCAGATTGGGCTATGTCATTGTCGCCAACGGGTTCGCTTGATTCATGATGACATCCATTCAGGAATGTCCCGCATGGCGTGTAGAACTCGCCATACGTCAATGTGTTCGTTGCACTCCACGTAGAACACCAGATAGGGATAACGTTTCAGCGGCCAGCAGAGTAATCCGGGGACATCCAGCTCATGGGCGTACCTGGACATACCCGATGCCGGATGGCGGCTGATGTGCATATAGGCGTTTTCCAAGGCGTCGATGAAATTGAGTGCCGCCTGCTCTGCCTGCTCGCCTAGGTAATAGTTGATGGCGTCCTCTACATCCTGGCTGGCAAGAGCTCGCGCAATGACGGGTTTCGCCTTCATCCTCTCCCCTTGCGCACCTTGGCCCGAAGGGATTCGAAGTAGTCGCCATTCACAGGAGCAGTGGGAGCAGACTCCGCCCCGGCCAGTATCAAGCCACGCAGGTGCTGCCGATCCTGATCCTTGCGAATCAGCTCCCGCACATATTCGCTACTGGTGCTGTAGCCTCTCTGGCTAACCTGATCATCTATGAATGATTTGAGAGCGTCCGGCAGGGAGATGTTCATGGTACTCATGACTTTGCCTGTTTTTTGACAAAATTTGCCAAAGTATACACTCTTGGGCCAGCCTCGCCAGGGGTCGAACTCGGGTGAAGCTTGTCGTCTTTGGCCAACCATGAAACGTGCAGATCGCAATGACATGACAGACATAGAGACTGCTATTGCTGACTGGGAACCGCTGAACCTTGAATGGCATCAAGGCTTCGCATTCATGGACGGTGTGCTGCTGGGCGATGGGCAAGTGCCTGATGTGTACATCATGCTCAACCCTCAAGGCACACAGCCCGGCGAGTTGGCACAATGTGCCAGCGCGGGGCGCTATCCGCACTCGCCCTTGCTGGCCGGTCAGCCGGTTTGGCGGCATCGACGCAACCCTTGGGTGTTGCGCGAAGCCCTGCGTGATTACTACCTGCTTCCGGCCTACCGGGAGCGCCACGGCTACCATGCGCTGCAGCCCTTGCCGTTTCGGTTCGACAAGGGCCTGGAAAGCCTCGGCCACCAGTACTGGCGTGACGCAACCGGTGCCTATTGGTTCGGCGAGTACGCGATCACCCAAATCCACGAGGCGCAACCCGACAGGCTGGCCCTGCTGGCCTCGTCCCCGGCCTCGGTGACTTCAGCGTCCGCGCTGTTCTGCGACGGTGCGCATCTCTTTTTGCAGGGGCACATTATCGCCAGCGCCACGGCGCGGGTGCGCTATTGCAACCACCCGTCCTATCGAGTGATCGACGATCAAGTCTATAGGGGCTTCAAGCCCCTGCACCAGAAGGACGGCACGCCGCTGCCGGTCGCCAACCCGGACGCCTTCCGGATGCTCGCCCAACGCTGGGGAACCGATGGGCAGTCGATCATCGTGCAAGCGCAGCAAGGCTCGAGCATTGCCTATGAATACTTCTACCGCATCGACAATGCCGACCTGGCGACCTTCACCGTGCTTAACGAACGCTACGCCAAGGACAAGCAACGCGCCTATTACCTGACCGGAAAAACCATTCGCTACGTGGGAGACTTCCACCTGCTCCAGTGCTGGCAGCCAGCATTCGATGCGTGCGGTCGCGTGCTCAGCGCCCGCGAATACGAGGATGAGTATTTTGCCGTGGACGACCAGTACGTCTACGCCGCCGGGACCCGCCTGCGCGATGCCCATGGCCCGAGTTTTCGTCACTTGGGGTTCGATTACTACCGTGATCACCAACACGTCTACAGGCGCCAGAAACGCCTCGATGTCGACGTGGAGAGCTTCGTCGTGACCCAGCCCTGTCGTAATGACCAGGATGACTCGCCCGTGCTGGCAGGTGACAAGCACGGCCCGCTGGGCTCTGGCGGCATCATCGATGCGGCCATGCAAGCGGCGTGGGCGCCTTACTTCGAAGCCCATCCACAGTTGCAAGGGTATTGGTGGCACCGCTTGCAGGCACCACCTGAAGCCGCGCAAACATACACGGACACGTTGCCGCTACAGGCCATCGGTCTCGGTTTCGAACTGGGTGACCAGGTGTACTTCCATGGACGTGTGATCAACGGGCTGGACGCAGCGAGTTTCAAATTGCTGGACACGCATCTGTGCGGCGATGCCAACGGTTTGTATCTGATCCCATTCCATAACGCCGACACGGAAGTCCCCGAACGTTTTTCCCCGGAATCGGCGGAACATTTTCGCTCACTCGGCCCACCCTACCTGACCGACGGCAAGACGGTGTTCTGCCACCGGGTTTTTTACCATCCCCCGGAACCGATTCGTAGGGCCCAAGCGGCTACGTTCGAATCCTGCGGCCATGGCTGGGCCAAGGATCAGGACACGGTGTATTACTACGGCGAGGCGAAAAAAAAGCTACCTCCTTCGGATACCCGCATTCTCGGCACTTATGCTGTCAGCCCTACGCTGATCTTCTCGGAAGGCAAGCCGCTGGACGTGGCGTTCGACCCCGATGAGGTCCGCGTGCCCCACCCTGATTTTTTGCAGTTGGGCACGCGCAAATTGTTCTGCCATCGACGCCCGTTGAGCGCCAAGCGGATCGACCTGGCCACCCTCGAGTTCCTGAATGAGCGCTACGCCCGTGACAGGCATCGGGTCTACCATTACGACGGTTATGCGACGCTGACCGAGGTCGATGAAGCGCAGTATCGGGAATCGCTTGGTCTGCCGGCGTAACAGAGGGTATCGACTGTAGCCTTTTCCAGTTGTTCACACGTTTGCTTCATCAGATCCCGCTAAACCAGTTATAGCCCTGATCTTCCCAATATCCGCCTGGATTATCATGACTGACGAAAATCTCAACGATGTGCTTGGGGTTTTTGAAGCCCAGCTTGGTCGGTACTCGAACCCGTAGTGGATAGCCATACTCCGGCGGCAAGGCGACTTCACCGTAATCAAGTGCCAGTAGCGTTTGCGGATGCAATGCCGTCGGCATGTCCAGGCTGGAGTAATAACGGTCGGCACACTTGAAGCCGACAAAGTTAGCCGTGGTGTCGGCCCCGATGTGTTCCAGGAAGGTTTTCAGCGGCACGCCCCCCCACTGCCCGATGGCGCTCCAGCCTTCAACACAGATCAGACGCGTAATGTCAGTGCGCTGCGGCAGTTTGCGCAAGCCTTCGAGGGTCCACGGCGCCTTGTCCCGTACCCGTCCGGAGACGGCCAGCGAATAACTGGGCAGATCCACTTCCGGGATATCGTCCTGACCGTAGAATGCATTGAATGGAAATGGCGTGGTCATTTGCGCCTTGGTGAAGGTCGGCGCCAGTTTCTGCCCACTGAACAGCCAGGCCTGAACCCGGTCGTTCCAGCGCGACATCGCCCACAGCACCTTATCGACCTGATCGCCGTCCTGCAGGTTACAACCGCTCAGCATCGCCATCGCGCCGATGGTCAAGCCACCCCGAAGAAAGTTCCGGCGCTGGACGTTTTCCAACTGAAGCTGCTGTGCGGGCTCAAGCTTGATGCGCTGAATAGCGCGTTTTTCGGGCTCAATCATGGTCGGTTTTTCCGCTTTCAATGGGCCGTACACCGCCCGTGATCATGGGCAGCAAGGTCTTCGGCACCAGCATCACCAAGATCAAATGCACAATCACGAACGCGCCAATCACCACCATCGCCGCGAAATGCACGTACCGGGCAATGTCGTAGCCGCCCAGGAGCGCGACCAGTTCTTGCAGTTGGATGGGCTTCCAGATCGCCAGCCCCGAGACGACGACCAGTACCCCTGCCGCCAGCACCATCCAATACATCAAGCGCTGCACCGCGTTGTAAACGCCCTTCTCGTGCACCAGTCGAAAACGCAGTGCATCGGTCAAATCATGTTTTAGCGCTGGGAGGCTGATCGGCAACCAATCACGTTTGAAATGGCGGCTGATCAATCCGTACAGCACATAGACAAGGCCGTTGATGAACAGCAGCCACATAAACGCAAAGTGCCAGGCCAGTGAGCCGCCAAGCCAGCCGCCCACCGTCAACGCCACCGGAAACTTGAAGGCGAACAACGGAGAGGCGTTGTAAATCGCCCAACCGCTCATGAACATGCAGGTCATGCTGATGGCGTTGAGCCAATGGGCGAGGCGGACAGGCCAGGAATGGATTGATTCTTTACTCATGTTTTTCCCACTCAGAAACCATCCGTGCGCTGGAGCGATGCCGGACGGCGTCGCTCCAACCTGTTCAGGTGATTACATCGGTGGCTGGAACCCATCCTTACCGACGGCAATACCGCGTGCGGTTGTGCCACCCTCGGCCGGGAACACGACAATTTTCGCGCCTTTGACCAACTCATTGGCTTTGCCTGGTTCCACGTAGGCGATGGGTACATCTTGCGGCACGACGAGTTGCTTCTCGCCGCCCTTGTAATTGACGGTCAGCGTGCGGCCATTGGCTTTGGACAATTTGCCCACGGTGCCGTTGGTCATGGTGCCTGTGCTGCCATCCGCATTTTGCCAACCATAGTGACCTTCACCGCTGCCCTTGAGGCTGGACTCGAATACGGTGACTTCCAGCGCCTTCAGCGAACCGTCGGCCTGTGGAATGGCTGCAGAGCCCACGAAGCTGTCGGCTTTGATCGAATCGATATCAGTCTTTGATACCCGGTTGATACCGGTCTTGTCAGTCAGACCTATGGTCTGCTGTGCGCCGGAACGGGTGGTGAAGGTCAGCGTGTTGTTGTTGACACTTTCGACGGTGCCCCGCAGCGGCTTGATCACCGGCATATCGGCCGCAGTGGCCATGACAGCGGCACTGAGCATCAGCAAACCGAAGGTGGTGGACAGAGCAGTCTTGAGCTTCATTGCGACAATTCCTCACGGGTTTAAGTGCCGCTATCCTCGCCCCCGGATCGGGACCTCACGATGACCGCCGAATGACATTTCTGTCATTCGCAACGGCGCCTTTACGAATGACAGAAATGTAACCGACTCAACCTTCTCAGCTGGTTACACTGCAATCCTGAGAAACCGATACCGCGGGTTGAATCCCGTTATAAAAGAGATCCGAGCGCCCCCTGACGATGCATATCCTGCTGATCGAAGACGACACCAAAACCGGCGAGTACCTGAAAAAGGGACTTGGCGAGTCCGGCTACAACGTCGACTGGACCCAGCACGGCGCCGATGGCTTGCACATGGCCCTGCAAACGTCCTACGACCTGATCGTGCTGGATGTGATGTTGCCCGGCATCGACGGATTTCAAATCATCGAGCTATTGCGCGCCAAGCAAGATGTGCCGGTGCTGTTTCTCACCGCTCGCGATCAGTTGCATGACCGCATTCGCGGTTTGGAACTGGGCGCCGATGACTATCTGGTCAAACCGTTTTCCTTCACCGAATTGCTGTTGCGCATTCGCACCATCCTGCGCCGTGGCGTGGTGCGCGAAGCCGATCATTTTCACATCGCCGACCTGGAGCTGGACCTGGTGCGTCGCCGCGTCACGCGCCAGCAGCAAGTGATTGTGTTGACCAACAAGGAGTTCGCCCTGCTGCATCTGTTTCTGCGCCGCGAAGGCGATGTCCTGTCCCGGGCGCAAATTGCTTCGGAAGTCTGGGACATGAATTTCGACAGCGATACCAACGTCGTGGACGTGGCCGTCAAACGCCTGCGCAGCAAGGTCGACCAGCCCTACCCAATCAAACTGATCCATACCATTCGCGGTATCGGCTATGTGTGCGAGGTGAGGCCATGCGGACCCGACGCCAACCATCCCTGACCCTGCGCTCGACCCTGGCGTTCTCACTGGTGGCCATGCTCGCCGTGGCCGGGGCCGGGTTCTACTTGTACCAGTCGATGAAAGCCTCGGTACTGATCTACAGCGATCACGCGGTCATGGGCCGTCTGGATCACTTCCGCAAACTGCTGCATTACGAACTGGCCATCGAGAAGCTGCGTGACAGCCCGCAGATTTTCAAGAACATGCTCGACAGCGAAGACGATATTTTTATCATCGAGGAGCCCGGCCAGCAGCCGGTGATCCGGGTCAATCCGCTGAACGTCACGCTGCCCGATCTGCCTGTGATCGGCCCAGAGGCGAAGCTGAGCGTCAACGACCTGCGCAGCGGCGTGACCGACTCTGGAGTACCGCTGCGCGCCGCTTCCGTACAAACCACCTCGGGCGGGCGCGAAGTTCGCCTGACTGCCGCGCACCTCATGGGCAAGGAAATGGCCATGCTCGCGGCGTTTCGCGAACGTATTTACCTGGCCGTTACCCTGGCCTTTCTGCTCACGGCGATGCTCGGTTACGTGCTGCTGCGTCGCGGTCTGCGCCCGTTGCGCAAAATGGCCGCCCATGCGGCAAACATAACGCCTGAGCGGCTCGACAGCCGGATGGACAGTGCCGACACACCGGTTGAACTGCAACAACTGAGTGACGCCTACAACGCGATGCTCGATCGCCTTGCCAAGGGTTATCAACGACTGACGCAGTTCTCCGCCGACCTGGCTCACGAAATACGCACGCCGGTGGGTTCGTTGATGGGGCACTGCCAGGTCGCCCTGCGCCAGCGCCGTAGCGAGGATGACTACCAGGCGCTTATCGCCTCGAACCTTGAGGAACTGGAGCGTATTTCCCGGATCGTCGAAAGCATCCTGTTCCTCGCTCGCGCCGACGAAGCGCAATCGCTGGTCGAGCGCCAGCCACTGTCGCTGCATGACGAATCACAGCGCATCGCGGGTTATTTCGAAGGTCTGGCCGAAGAACGGCAGATGACCCTCAAGATTATGGGCGATGGCACCGTGCACGCGGACCCTTTGCTGCTGCGCCGAGCACTGAGCAATCTGGTCGCCAACGCGATTCGCTATGCAGACGAAGGCAGTGAAATTCTGATGCGCGTCGTTGCAGTCGACGGCGGATGCCGAATTGAAGTGGAGAATCAGGGTCCCGTGCTAAGCGACGAAACCCTGCGCAAACTGTTCGACCGTTTCTACCGCGGCGATGCCTCCCGCCACCAAAGCTCCGACTCATACGGCCTCGGCCTCGCCATCGTCATGGCGATCATGCAATTGCATGGCGGTACTGTGAGTGTCGAACAGCCCAAGCCCGGGACCATCCGCTTTTCGCTTTTATTCCCCACTGCCTGAGTAATACAACCGGACATCGCTTAGATTTGTGAGAGGCCACCGTCGACCATCAGTTCTACACCGTTGACATAACTGGCGTCAGCGGAGGCAAGGAACAGTGCGGCCGACGCTATTTGTTCCGGTTGAGCCATGTAGCCCAGCGGCACGATTTGTCCTACGTGATTTCTGAGGGCTTCGATCTGGCTCTCATCCATCTTCAGTCCGTTGTCCATCAATGGCGTCCTGGTAAAGCCAGGGCTGAGCACGTTCGCGCGAATCTTTCGGCCTTTGAGTTCATTGGCCCAAGTACGTGCAAATGAACGCACCGCAGCCTTCGACGCATTGTAAAGACTCAGGCCTTCCATCCCATTGCTGGAGCAAATGGAAGCGGTCAGCACGATTGACGAGCCATCCTTCATCAATGGCAACAGCGTCTGAACCGTGAAAAATACGCCCTTCACGTTTATATCGAACATGTTGTAATAAGCGGCTTCAGTCGTTTCGCCCGAGGGATTTTTTTCGCAGATACCGGCATTGGCAAACACCACGTCGAGTTGACCGTCCCGTCCTTCGACCAGTGCCTTGAGCGAATCCAGATCGGCCTGCCGGGCGACATCGGACACCACTGCCACGGCATTCTTCCCCAATGCGGCAACCGCGGCGTCCAACGTTACCGCCGAGCGTCCAGTGATATAGACGCGTTTGGCGCCCTCGGCTAACAGGGCTTGGGCAATCGCAAAGCCGATTCCAGTCGAGCCGCCCGTGACGACCGCTACTTGATTGATAAATTTACCCGTCATGTCTTGTCTCCTAAGGAACGTATCTAGGGTGAGTTGAAGATTTGGCAACTGCTCAGCGCTGGCGTCAGTCACGGTTCGGGCTGATCGAAACGCCGAAAGGAGCCGCCGCTTTTGTTGAACGAGGCATCGAGGCATAAACAGACAGCAGCGCTGAAATGACCAGGCAAGCAGCAATGCCCAGCAGGGTGGCAATGAATCCGGTGGCAAGGGAGGAAGGGCTTTGCGCAGGGGCAGCCAGTGCGTAAAACACCCCACCGAGGACCGCCACCCCAAGCGCGGCGCTGATCTGCAAGGCCGAATTGACTACACCGGAGATCATTCCCGATCCGCCGGGTGGTGCGCGATCTATCACGGTTCGAATAAGGGTTGGCAGCGCCCAGCCCTGGCCAAACCCGAGTAACCCCACCGCCAGGATCACCAACGCCAATTGAGGGCTCTGCCCTGTCGGCGCGGCGGCGACCGCCGCGCTCAGGATCAGGCATCCCAGTACCTCGAGCATCATGCCCATGGCGGGTACAAAACGGCCGAACAAGCGGATGGCAAAGGGCGTTGTCAAAGGGCCGATCAGAAAACCCACACCAAACGGGACGAACATCATCCCCGAGGTCAATGGCGTGACACCCAGCGCGTCCTGTAGATAAATCGAAAACGTCAGGAAGAATGCCGATACCACGTAGAAGAACAGTACGCCCGTCAATCCGGCCACCAAGCCGCGTGCTCGACTGAGTTGCGGACTGACCAAGGGCGTGCCGCCCCGACGCTCCAGCGCGATCTCGTAGCGCCAAAAGGCCGCAGCGGCTAGCGGCGAGCCGAGCAGCAACAGACAAAGCCACCATGGCCAACCGGCTTCCCTGCCTTCAACCAACGGTACCACCAGCAGCCCGACCGTCAGCGCACACAGCAGCACGCCAATGCGATCCAGCGGCACCGGAGTTTGACTCCGAGTATCGGGAAGCAACCGAATCCCGCCCATAAACACAGCGATGACGATGGGCAGATTGATCAAGAAAACTGCACGCCATTGCAGCTCCCAGACATTCATCGTTATCAGCCAGCCCCCTAGCGCCTGGGCGACAACCGCCGCGAAGCCAATCGTTGCGCCATACACCGCTAACGCCCGCGAACGTTCATGCTCCGGAAACAGGCTATGGATGGACGCCAGTCCCTGCGGTGCCATTGCCGCAGCGCTCAAACCTTGCAACACACGTCCGCCGATCAACATCGTCGGCGAGTTGGCCAGGCCACACATCAAGGAGGCCACGCCGAAGCCGGCCATGCCCGCGAAGAACACCCGGCGGCGGCCAAACAGGTCGCCCAGCCGACCGCCCGTGATCAGGAAGACGGCGTAAGTGGCGGCATAGCCTGAAATGACCCATTCGACCTGCGCCGGTGTAATCGCCAGGCCGCTGCGAATGGACGGCAACGCCACATTGACGATGAAAAAATCCAGCGGTGGAAGAAAGGCGCCGACAAGAAGAACAGCGAAAGCAAACCATCGGCGCGATTCGGCTGCTGGGGCGCGATCCAGTTTGAATGTCATTGGGCAACTCCAGAAAGACATGACTAGCGCAGGCTGACTTCACATTCACTCAGGTGCGCTGCCTGACAGATGAAACGGCAAGCCTCAGGGTTTGCTGCCGTCATTGAGGGTCTATTGTCGAAGTCAACGAGCGACGGCGGCACTGCCAGGGATGCACATTCCTCGTGCATTTTTGTAAGGCCGCCACCCGTTGTGCAGCGTCTTCAGTCGGTGGCAAGAGCCGACTTGAAAAGCTCGCTTCCAGCAATGGGCATATGCGGCAACTTCCGCCAGCTCTGTTCCGCCATGGGGTTGCAACGGGACTGCCATTGCTGCATCTTCGCCGTTCATTTTTGTTGGGGATGAGCCCATGGACTGGAACGACTTACGCGTCTTTCTGGCGATTGTCCGCACCGGCTCGCTGGGCGCTGCCGCGAAGCAACTGGGCGTTAGCCACCCCACCGTAGGACGGCGGCTTCACGTTCTTGAGCAGCACAGCGGGCAGGTTTTTTTCCGCCGCACCGGGCAAGGTCTTGTGTTGACGGACAGCGGTGAAAAAATTCTGGGTCTGGCCGAGGAAATGGAGCGAAGCGCTCTTTCCATTGAGCGGCACCTGGCGGGCGACAGCGATCAACCTGAGGGCCTGTTGCGAATTTCATCGGCGGACTGGTTCGCCTGCTATGTGCTCGCCCCTGTACTCGACGAAATGTCGCGACGGTACCCGTTGATCGTTCCAGAGGTGATCCCCGGACATCGCCTGTTCGATCTGACTCGCCGCGATGCGGATATCGCCTTTCGCATCGTGCCGTTCACTGAACCGGACATCGTTCAGCGTCGGCTGACGACACTCAGCTACGGACTGTACGTTGCAGCGCACTTACCCTTCTCACCCTCGGAAGATGGAAAAGGCCTCGGGTTGATCCTCATGAACACGGCGCAAGCACACTACCCCGACGTGCTTTGGCTACAACAGATGTTTCCCCGCGCCAAAACCGTGTTCACCAGCAGCAGCCGTACCGTTCAGGCGCAGATGTGCGCCCGCGGATTGGGTGTGGCAGTCTTGCCACGCGTGCTTGGCGATCAGTTGACCGCCCTGAGATTGCTAGACGTCGGCAGTGAACCACCAGGACGCGATATCTGGATGGGCTATCACCACGATATGAAGCAGATGGACAGGCTCCGCGCCCTGGCGGATCTGGCGGGTGAAATGATTGGTACGTAGGGTCTCGCTTTGCGAGGGTCAGTCTCAATAAGCAGTGATCGTCCCCCCGGCGATAGCACCCTTCCAGACAACGACATTCATCGAAAGCGCAACGTCAGCGCCCTCGCCTGCTGCATTGGCGAATGCTCGACTTTTAGCTGATCGCTCGAGCATTTTTTCAAGCCATGCCGTAGCACAAAGTAAGCGCACAATGATGAACACACTTTCATCGAAATCATCCTTCAACGCGTCTATTCTGCGGGTTCCGACATAGTGACTACAGGAGTAACCCACCATGTTCTCGCACGAAAGTATCCCGCTGATCATCATCTTCACCATCATGCTGCTTGGCGTACTCGCCGCCGTCCTCCATCCAGTACATGCGCTCGTCACCTGGCTTCGGAGGCGGAATGAAGGGTCTTCCCGTCAGCACGCGCAAAGAAAGATTCGCGTTGAATGACTCCTCTACAGGTCCGGCTACGTCGGGGCGTTCTTTCGTCTGTATGAATCCCCAGTAATGTCCCGCCTCGCTCCGATAATAGCCTGCGCCCTCACGCAACGGATTTTCCCGGTCTTTTGCCTACAAACCTAAGGACTGGGATTGCACTAATCTCGGCGCGTTTATGACTTGGAGGTCAATGTGGCAGAAGGTAAACCGAAATCCGACTATCAAATAGGTCCTGCGCCCGAGCTTTTACAAGAAACTGGCCAAATAATGGCTGCCTATTCCGAATGCGAACGCTCGATCTTCGCCATCTTCAAGGGCGTGATGTCGCTTGATGAGCAGGACGCTTACTTGCTCATAAACATGTGAACCTAAATGCAGAGAAAATGCTCAGTATTATCCGCGTCCAAATTCAGCGCATAAAGCCGGCTTGTTTAGAAGAGCCATTATGCGAGGCCCTTGAAATTTTTAAGCGCTCCATAGAGCACGCATAGATGATCGTAGCGGGGAGCGCCAAAGGCACTTGATACAGTCAGTGTCAATAGAGCGGCCAAACAAGCGTGTCGAATCGTTGCAAGTCTCCCAGATTATTATGAACTGAGACTATCGGAAATAAAATTTCGCCTTGCGACAATTGCGCCCCCTGTTTAGCTCTGGGCGCAAAATATTTCCAATTGACGACAAACTGCCAGGCTCAACGCTATTTGTATGATGCGATCTTGGCGCTGCAGAGGACAAGGATCAGTAACGTTGAGGTGAAGAGCAAAGAGAAGCTTAGGGACGTAGCATGAGCGATAAATCCAATCGCAGCTGGCCCCATCAGTATGCCTAGGTAGCCGATCGCGTTGATGATTGCCAGGGCCTGAGCGACGGGCATAACAGTCTGATGCCCGGCCTTGGAGCAAAATATCGGAACAAGATTCGAGATTCCTAATCCGACGAGTACGAACCCCAAAACCGAAACTATCCAATGGTCGATGCCCACCGCCAACGTCATGCCGCCCATTGCCAATACACTTCCTACCAGTAGCACTGCTCGCGAGCCGACCTTGCTTACGATCCAATCGCCTAACAGCCTCCCTACTGCCATGGTCACGGAAAACGCGGCGTAACCGATGCCCGCAATATTAGGCTCCACGTCCCGGTTCGAAGTCAGATAGACGGCACTCCAGTCGAGCATAGAACCTTCAACCAGAAAAGCGATGAAGCACAGCGCCCCCAGTAGCAACACCAGCTTGGTTGGCTTCATTTTGGCTGGCGCCCCCCCTAGTTCCGCGAACGGGAGCATGTGACGACCAAAAGACAAGAGCGCCACGCCCAATCCAAGAGCCAATATAAGGATTGACTGTACGGGATTGAGGCCGAGCCAGAGCAGCAGGCTTACCGTGCCCGCGCTAAAAATATTTCCGACGCTGAATAGCCCATGAAAGCCAGACATCATCTGCTTGCCGTGGTGGCGCTCAACTAGCGAGCCTTGAAGATTCATGTTTACATCGGCTGTACTGATGGCGGCCCCAAACAGAAGCAAAAAAGCCAAGAGCACCCAATATGAGGTGGCAGTTGCCAGGCCAACCAAGCCAACAGCGGTAAAAGCGCTTGCAAGATAGACAGTACTTCTGCAACCAATTCGATTCGCTAAACGTGCCACAAACGGCATCATGCACATTGCTCCGGTACCAAGGCCCAGGAGCAGCAGACCAAGTTCCGCCTCACCTATCTGCGCCCTTTCCTTAGCAAATGGAACCAAAGGTGCCCATGCGCCCATACCACATCCCGCTAGGAAGAATGCATATCTGGAAGCAGGTAGCGTATTGGAGGTAAAAAAAGCTTGTTCCGTATCATTCATCTAATAAAACCTGTAGCTGGTAAACAGACACCATACCCGTAACTTAAGTCGTAGGCTGATAGTAAAAACTTTGCTGACGCATGCGTCCTTGAGAGCTTTGGAGATATATTGTGAATCGCTCCAAAGACAGGAACAGGAGCAATTGGACCAAAGTAAAGCAAACCATAGACAATTACGTCAGTAAGCGAGAATTTCTTGCTGAGTTTACGACCCTCATTTAGCACAACCAAGGCATCACTCATTTTGTTCCCACTTAACGATTGGCTGGGTACTTCCCCAGGCATATTCGCACTACGTTTATCGCACACTAGCAAAATCAGCTATGATAACGCGAAACGTTTTTGTTCTAAACGGACATCGGGACTGGAAGAACCCTTCGTATCAACCGCCAAACTTAATGTTTGGCATCAGATACGCCCATTTTAAGAGCCCTTGCCAAAGTGGACTATCGAACGAGCGAACGGCGTTTTTCGCATGCATGCACAGCTCAACAGATGAAGCCTGTAGCGCGACAGAGCAGCTAACCACCCACTGCTCCGTACTTGCTTCCAAAAGATCAGGCTGGTTCACCCTGGCTCCCAGAGAAAGCACGGCCTTTTAATCGCGTGAAGGCAGCCAGTCACTGAATTGGTGTAGTCCACAGCAGCGCAATATCTACCGTCGCCGGTCTTTCACAAAAGCCATCGACGCTGAAATGAATTGGCCCCGGCATATCTGATAAGGCGTGACACCAGAGGTTTGGGTCGTCCAAGTTACTGTGAAAGAATATGTGGAGTTTGCTGTCGATCATGACCCGTTGCCTCGGTAGTGGTCTGCTTGAACTGGCGCGGACTTTTCTATGCTCAGATACGCCTCATGCAGACTTCGCACCGCCACGCCAATGTCTGCTTGGTTGAGAGCTCCATACCCTAGGACGAAGCCATCCTCGAATGGTCCAACGTCATGGTTGAAAGCGCTCAATCTCCTCAGCAGAACATCACGCTTGGCGGCCTCAGCCTGCAAAGCATCCAAATCTACAATTCGACGAAAACGCAGTGTCAAATGCAGCCCCGCGAACCCGCTGCTCAAAGTGATAGCCTCACCGAACGTCTCAGCAAGACATCTACGAAGCTCTGCCTGGCGCGCTGCATACAGCGGACGGACATTAATCAGGTGTCGAGTCAAATGACCGTCATTGATGAAATCAGCAAGTGCAGCCTGGAGAGGTAGATGTCCGGGGCGATAGAGGCTCAACAGTCCTCTCACCATGGAATTCACAAGTGAGGGCGGTACAACCATGTAACTCATGCGTAGACCTGGGTACATCACCTTACTGAAGGTACCCAGATAGATAACACGGCCAGAATTATCTTCACCTTGCAAAGACGGAGACGGTGCTTGGTCGTACCTAAGCTCACTGTCATAATCATCCTCAACTATCCAGAAATTTCGCTGCGCTGCTTGCCGCAGCAAGCGCTCGCGTCGACTGCTGGACAAAATACTTCCCAATGGAAACTGATGCGACGGAGTCACAAAAACCAGCTTAGGGTTCATTGAGAAATGCTCATCACGCATGTCGATGCCTTCCCGATCCACAGGTACAGGAATAGAGCGCACCCCCAGCGACTTCAACATCAGCGCACCGGCCCAGTGGGAAGGGTTCTCTATGCAAACTTGGTCATTGGCATCCGTGAGCAGTCGCAAAATCAGATCCAGGGACTGCTGTGTTCCCATTGTCACAAGAACCTGATCCGGACTGCATCGCACTCCTCTGGCAACGCGCAGATAGTCAGCCAAAGCTCGGCGTAGTGGTAGATAGCCTCCGCCGTTGGCGTAACCGCTCAACTGGGCGAGGTTTTGTCCTAGATAACAGCTTTGCAACCGCTGCCATATTGCATAAGGGAAAGCCGATACATCTGGGACACCTGGTAGGAATGCTCCCTCTCGCTCCTGCAGACCCGCGGCACCAGACAGAATCAGTTGGCCACGCAGTGAAATGGCATCAGGTGCAACTGCGCGAGAGACGGCAACCATCGATCGAATAGGCGGCCTTTCTACTACGAACGTCCCACTGCCAATGCTTCCTACCAAGTATCCATCAGCGGTTAGCATGTCGAAGGCAGCAACGACGGTTATTCGTGAGACACCTATCTGTGCGGCAAGGCTCCGCGTAGAAGGGAGTCTTGAGGAAGGTCGCAATGTACCTTCCTCAATCATGATCCGGAGATGGCGATACAGCTGCTGCTGTAGGGAAACAGCAGAGCGCCTATCAAGCAGATCTTGAATGCGCTCACCAATCAGGGATGCCGTCATTTCAACCTCACACACGACCAAAAGTGAAAGTCACTCCCGGCAAAGAAATAAAGCACTGCCCGACACTTCACGAGACTAGCATCTTCAAGCAGGTAAACATCAACCGACGAGCTCTAGGAATTTCCTGACTCGCTCGGTTTCTGGACTGCTGAAAAACTTCTGTTGTGTAGCCTGCTCGATGATTCCCCTTGCTCAAGGAAGACCACCTGATCCCAAACCGCCCGAGCAAACTCCATTTCGTGGGTAACGAACATCATGGTGCAGCCCTCAGATGATAGGTCTTTCGGCAACTGAAGCACTTCACCCACACGCTCCGAATCCAAGGCGGAAGTAGGTTCGTCGAACAAGATCACTTCACGGCCCATTGCCAACCCTTGGCGATCGCAACCCGTTGTTTCTGTTCTCCCGTGCGCGAGGGCGATCTGCGTTTTGGAATTGCGGCTGCGTGTGTCGATGGTAGGCAAGGTATGGCGCTGCTGATCGAGAAGTCCGCGTATCAGCGCGGCAACGGAAATTGTCGAGGGCGCATCGAGAAGGAGCTCAAAATTCCGGCGGGCACAAATGGGAGCCTGTTGCAGACTCCCATCAGTTCTGTCGATAACCAGTCAGGCGTTCGACCGGATACTTTTACGCAATGCCTCCACCAAGGATTCCAGCTCATCCGCAGTGGCGTCGAAAGGTGGCGCGAAGACGGCCTGGTCTCCAGACCAGCGCAAGTAGTAACCTGCTTCGTAGAGTGCTTCCGTAATACGGTGCCCGCGAACGCCTGGCTGTCCGGGTAGGCTGGCGAACTCCACGCTCCCCGCGAACCCAATGTTGCGAACGTCCACCACATTAGGCTCAAACCTCAGCGAGTGCAGTAACTCCTGGAATAGGTGTTCCTTTTCTCGCACCTTGTCCGCCACACCCTCGGAAGAGAATACGTCCAAAGCCGCCAAACCCGCTGCCACCGCTACCGGATGGGCCGAATATGTGTAGCCATGGAACACACTGTTGGTGAATTCCGGCTGATCCATGAACGTGTTGTAGATCTCGCTGGACATGATGACACCACCGAGCGGCTGAGTGCCATTGGTGACGGTTTTGGCGAAGGTAATCATGTCCGGAACCACACCGAAGCGTTGTGCAGCAAAGTTGGCGCCCATGCGCCCGAAGCCACAGATCACTTCATCGAAAATGAGCAGGATGCCATGCTTTGTGCAGATGTCGCGCAGGCGCTGCAGATAGCCAACCGGTGGCACGAGCACCCCGGTAGAGCCGGCCATTGGCTCGACGATCACCGCCGCAATGTTTGACGCGTCATGCAGGGCCACTAGGCGCTCCAAATCGTCAGCCAGATGCCCCCCCCACGCAGGTTGTCCCTTGGAAAAGGCCATGTGCTCTGAACTGTGAGTATGCGGCAGATGATCGACACCAGGCAGGGTCAGGGTCGAAAACATCTTGCGATTACCAACCATGCCACCGACCGAGATACCGCCAAATCCCACGCCATGATATCCGCGCTCACGGCCGATCATCCGCGTGCGACCGGCATTGCCCTTCAGGCGGTGATAGCCCAGTGCAAGTTTCAGCGCACTGTCGACCGCGTCGGAGCCGCCGGTTGTGTAGAACACGTGGTTGAGTGGATCTGGAGCGAGCGCTGCAATTTTCTCAGTCAGGGTAAACGCCGCTGGATGGCTCATATAGAAGGCAGAGACATAGTCCAGTTTGGCGACTTGTTTTTGTACGGCCTCAACGATTTTCGGATGGCTATGCCCCATACCCGAACACCACAGACCTGAAAACCCATCGAATACCTGTTTTCCGTCGGTGGTGTGCAGGTAACTGCCCTGGGCACCGGTTATGAGGCGCGGCTTGAGCTTGAAAAGTGGATTGGGGGTAAAACCGATGAAGTAAGAATTCAGTTGTTCTGTGGTGAGCGGGGTATCCATGGGCTTTCCTCTGGGATCTTGTTCGTAGATGGAGAAAATCTAACCAAGTTCGCTAGAGGCGCATAGAGCCACTTTTTCTGCCCGGTTGAGTCCACCTCAAACTGGCACAAGCCCCGTAATAGTGCTGACTATTACAGGGTCTTCCCTGTTTTGGTAATTCTCCGAATGGCTCTAAGCAGGCCGAAAAAGTGGATCTACTGTCCTGCGGCCATGACTCTTATTGTCGGTTCCAGAGAACCAACAATCCGAGGATCCGGACATGGCCGTAACACTCAAGAACCCGACACTTTTTCGTAATCAGGCATTTATCGGTGGTGAGTGGACTGCTGCG
Source organism: Pseudomonas sp. NFACC37-1 (assembly GCF_900101575.1). Classification (NCBI taxonomy): domain Bacteria; kingdom Pseudomonadati; phylum Pseudomonadota; class Gammaproteobacteria; order Pseudomonadales; family Pseudomonadaceae; genus Pseudomonas; species Pseudomonas sp. NFACC37-1. The sequence continues at coordinate 126,986 of NZ_FMUZ01000015.1, forward strand.
CTGGATGGCCGCACCTACGAGGTACTCGACCCGTCCACTGGCGCACTTATCACCGTGGTGCCGGACATGTCAGCAGTGGATGCCGCTGAGGCCGTAGTGAGTGCCAAGGCTGCTGGGAAGGATTGGTCGGCAAAGTCCGCAAAGCAGCGTGCACGGATCTTGCGGGATTGGCACGATCTGATTCTGGCCAATAGAGAAGACCTAGCGGCCCTGATTACGCTGGAACAGGGCAAGCCGTTGGCCGAAGCTCGAGCCGAGATCGATTACGGGGCGGCTTACGTTGAGTGGTTCGCTGAAGAGGCCAAGAGAGTCAATGGCGATGTCCTCCCGGCACCATCGGATGATCGCCGCATCGTCGTGATCAAGCAGCCTATCGGTGTCGTCGCAGCGATTACTCCCTGGAACTTCCCCATGGCGATGATTACTCGCAAAGTGGCCCCGGCGCTCGCTGCCGGCTGCACCATAGTGGTCAAGCCGGCAGAGGACACTCCACTAAGCGCCCTAGCTCTTGTGGAGTTGGCCCGCCAGGCAGGGGTTATCAATGGTGCTTTCAATGTGATCACCGCCGCCCGTGGTCACGAAGTGGGCGAAGTGCTTAGTACTCATCCTGACGTGCGCAAGGTGTCATTCACCGGCTCTACACAAGTGGGCCGGATTCTGTTGCGACAGTGTGCTGACACCATCAAGAAAGTCTCCCTCGAGCTCGGTGGCAACGCTCCCTTCATTGTCTATGACGATGCTGATCTGGACGCTGCAGTCGCCGGTGTGATGGCGTGTAAGTTTCGCAATGGCGGGCAGGCCTGCATCAGCGCCAATCGCATTTTTGTGCAAAGCGGTATCTACGATGCTTTCGCCGCACGCTTGAGCGCCGAGGTGAAGCGGTTGCAGGTAGGGCCAGGCACTCTACCCAATGTTGCGCTAGGGCCCATGATCAATGGCAAGGCCATCGAGAAGATCGAATCGCACGTAGCAGATGCGTGCATGCACGGCGCAAAAGTGCTAGTCGGAGGCGCTCGCCATGAATTGGGCGGCAACTTCTATGCCCCGACCGTGCTGGTTGATGTAACCCCCTCAATGCTGGTCAATCGCGAAGAGACTTTTGGCCCGGTAGCCCCTCTGATTCGCTTCGGAGACGAGCATCAGGTGGTCGAGCAAGCCAACGATACCGAGTTCGGCTTGGCGGCGTATTTCTACACCCGCGACCATTCCCGTGCCTGGCGCGTTGCCGAGCAACTGGAGTCTGGCATGGTTGGCATCAACACAGGGCTTATCTCTAACGAGATGGCACCTTTCGGCGGCATCAAACAATCGGGATTAGGCCGTGAAGGCTCTGCTTATGGCATCGAAGATTATCTGGAAATCAAATACATATGCGTAGGAGGCATCTGACGCCAATTCCGGCAGTTGCTTTTTTTGGGAAACTGCATGTCCACCAGCGTGCTTAAAATGCGCTTGGAGAACAACAATGAAAACGAAGCTGCAAAAAGTCAAAAGCCTGGTAGGGATGACCCTTCCTGTAACCGCAACCGTAAGTGTTGGCGTTGATTGAAAGCTGACCCACCCTGCCGATTGAAAATTGACCCAGGACGGATTGCTAATTTTTGCCCCAGCAATTGTGGATAAGCTTAGCAGCAGTGTCCCGGTTCAAGACGCATCAAGCCCCACCGCATGTATGCATGCAGCGGGGCATTTATGGTGCGGATAAAAATGGCTCATCGTCCTCGATATCATCTCCGTCCTTGCGCCTTCGTTCGCGCTTTTTGATCTTTGTATGGGCGGCCAAGGTGCTGTGTTGCAGGCGGTAAGACTCGTTGCCTGTTTCAACTATATGGCAGTGCCGATCCAGCAGCGCCGTGGTCATTTTGGCGTCGCCAAACACACTCGACCATTCCGAGAAGCTGAGGTTGGTGGTGATGACCTCGCTGGTGTACTCGTACAGGTTGGACGGCAGGTAAATAACAGGGCGCCGCCGCTCTGACTAAAAGACAAATACCCCAGCTCATCAAGTATCACCAAGGCTGGCAGGCTCCACTGGTGTGCTCGTACCACCACAGGGATACCTGTAGCCCTGCAAGACATTGCACCAAAAATGGGATCCAGCTGATCTTTGATGAAGTGATCTGTGGCTTTTGGACGTATGGGCGCTAACTTTGCTGCCCGACCTTTCACGTGGAACCGGACATGATTACGTTCGCCAAGACCGTCACGAACGGCTCCCAGCTATTGGCGGCGTCATCATGACCAACGAAATTACAAGACCTTAATGGCTCAGCCTGAGTACACCAACAGCTTATTCCACGGCTATACTTACTCCGCTCATACTGTAGCGGTAGCGGCAGGCCTGGCGACAATCGATGTATTCCACGATGAAGGTGTGGGTCAGAAGGTTAGAGAAGAGAAGGAAAAGCTTTTCGAAGAACTCTTTCACTCTCTCAAAGGAGAGCCAAATGTGATCGACATTCGAAACGTTGGTTTCGCCGGCAGCGTTGAATTCGCCTCCATCCCAGATCAACCGGGCATTCGAGGTCATCGGATTACTGAAGCCCTGTACGAAGCCGGCTTCTACCTGCGCTGGTCGAAGATCAAACAGTCTTCGCTCCGCCATTTGACGCAACACCTCAGGAACTTGAAGCTCTCGTGGAAGCACTGCGCACTTGCATTCGCGCGAACGCTTAATGATGCACCCGCTTGCTCTAGCCCCTTCGTCTCCCCTTGTACTATCTGCCGTCTAAAGACCAAACCCAGAGTTTTTGATCTGACCGCTGCTTCAGCGTCAGCGTCAGCGAAATCAACTTGCATGGCTCAGGCAAATACCCCCGAAAGGATAGCGGGGATTTAGCTCCGCCTCGATAATGGGTGAACGGTAAGTCTCTGAAAAAGGATCTGCAAATGGTCACTCGGCAAGGCAATGCTTGTTGATCCCCCTAGTAGAGATTTGAGGCTCCGGTTTAACTCACTAGCAATGGCGTTCATGATTGCCAACACTTTCTCAAGTCCTAAACAGGCTGCAGGAACAGCTATTGCCGTATTTGGGCTCGGTTTACTGAGCCTTGACGGATTCACGCTGCACTACGGTGAATCTACTGATTTTGGGGTGTGCTGCATGCTTCGCATTACACATCGTGATTGTCTCAACGTTCGCAACACCCGCCATCTCCATGGCATCAACCTCAATCCAGCTGGGGCTGGTTGGCTCGCTTTCTTTGATATGGAGCTTGGCTGGTAACCAGTTTTCTTTTCCCAGCGCCCTCCCTACGACAGTTACCATCCTTTCGCTGGCGCTGTTCGCTACTGCCTTGCCTTACGCCATTCAAAATCGTGCTCAGGCTGTGCTTGCCCCTGAAAAGGTCGCACTAATACTTATTTGCGAACCTGTGTTTAGTGGGGTGTTTGGTTATTTTCTCGCTGGAGATCACTTTCCCCCCGAAAGACTTGCAGGGGCGGCGTTAATCCTTCTGGGCATTGCAGTCACGGAGCTTCGAATCGCGCGTATCGCGCTTGACCCCCAACGTAGATCTTGACGTCGCCTGAGGGTCTCGCGATGTCAAAATAGCCATTTTCCTTGCGCCCAGATGTAAGTAATGTCGCCACACCAAAGCTGATTGGGCGCGGGTATATCGAACTTTTGATTCAGAGTATTCTGAATATCAGGTCACTCCACCGTTGCCTTTTTTTATAGGAGTTCGAGCCCGGCTGCTTACTGATCAAACCCAGTTCCCGCGCCAGGCCACGCACCTTGAAACGACCGATCTGTTCGCCGTCGTCTTGCATCATCGACACGAGATCGTGTCCCAGGAAGTGGTGTAACTCATCATGGTTCTAGCCATTGAGCTTGCCGTTTAGTTGATCACGGCCGACAGCTTGGCCTGTGGATTATCGCTGACCGCCTCGAAGGCTTCCAACTGCATGTAGCGTCGTTGCAGGCACCACTCGTCGTTCTGCTCCAGCAGCATTGCCCCCACCAGCCGCGTTATGGCTGGATCGTTGGGGAAAATCCCCACGACATCGGTGCGGCGTTTGATCTCGGCGTTGAGCCTCTCAAGTGGGTTGGTGCTGTGCAACTGCTGCCGGTGCGCCTTGGGAAACGCCATGTGCGCCAGCACTTCATC
>NZ_FMUZ01000011.1:0-153993 GCF_900101575.1 Pseudomonas sp. NFACC37-1
CAGCGGTACGAACGTGTCCCCCAGGGCTGATGTTTCACTCAGACCAAGGATGTCAGTACACCAGTCGCAAGTTTCAAGAAGAACTGACCCGCCACGGCATTGTGCAAAGCATGAGCCATCGGGGACAGTGCTGGGACAACGCTCCAACAGAGCGTTTTTTCGGCACGCTGAAGTCAGAGTGGGTACCTCGCAATGGCTACAGCCTGATCGAGGAGGCAAAAACGGACATGGTGCGTTTCTTCATGTACTACAACCGCACCAGGCTCCACAGCTACAACAACTACCTGTCGCCAATAGCCATGGAGCAAAAAGCGGCATAAACACCGTAATCGGTGTCCGGGATTACTTGACCAGTTCAAGCTCGCTCCCACAGGGTTAACGGGTGACCTCAAGTTTTGGGCACAACACAGGGCCCCTTGTGGGAGCGAGCTTGCTCGCGATGAGGCCCGCCAGGCATCGCCGGCCTCAGCTCAGCACCACCACTCCACCCGGCAATTCGGTACATTTGGCGCCGTAGGCATCGCGGATCAACAGCGCCACGCCCGCCAACTGGTCGAGGCGAAACCGTGCCTGGACCTTGCGCTGGCCCAGTTCGCGGTTGAGCAGCAGCAACATGCCGGGACGGTAGCGGTTGATTTCATCGATGACGCTGGCCAGGGTCGCATCGTTGAACACCAGCACCTGCTCACGCCAGGCAATGGCGGCCGACACATCGGCACGCTTGGGCGCGCCCACCTGGTGAGGGTCGTAAGTCAGTTGCATGCCCGGTTCCAGGCGAAACCGCTGGCCTTGCACCTCGACCTGCACCACGCCCTCCAGGCAGGTCGCGCAGACGCTCTGGCCGGTGTAGCGGATGTTGAAGCGTGCCCGGGCGGCGCTGATCCAACCGGTGCCGGCCTGGACGCTGACCAACTGGGCACTGCGCCCCTGCACTTCAATTTCGCCACTGAGCAATTCCAACCCCTGTCCGCCATCGGCCAGCGCGCGACGGCTGAGACGGGTCTGGGTGTTGAGCTCCAGGCTAACACCCTCGACCCATTCCACTCGGCGCTGTTCGCCAACCTCGGTGATGTAGTCGGCCCCCAGCCCGGAAACACCGCCGGGCACCGTGGCGCGGATCAACAGGAAGGCCGCCGATGCCGCGAGGGCGCCACCCAACAACGCCCGACGGCCGAAATGCCGAGGCGCCTGCAACGCTGCGGCGGCGGGTTGCAGCCCATGCCACAACGCCTTGACCTGTTCAAAGGCCTGCGCATGTTCGGGACTTTGCCCGCACCACAGGCGCAAGGCCCGGGCATCGGCCACGGTGGCGCGTCCCGAGGTCAGCAGGATCAGCCAATCTCGGGCCTCGCTGGCCAATCGGGCCTGGGGCGTGGCATCAGGGGAAGCGATGCTGAAGATGTTCAAGCGCACACACACTCATGAAAGGGTCGGGTCTCTACTCTCAAGACGGTTTTCCCGCGCCGGGACCGAACCGCTGAATGACTTTTCTTTCCAGGCGCAGGGCGCAATGCCCCAGCGCCGCCTTGATTTCCTTCTCCACCATGCGCGTGGAAATACCGAAGCGCTGGGAGATTTCCAGGTGCGGCGCTTCTTCCAGGCGGGCGGCGATGAAAATCCTGCGACGGCGCGCCGGCAGTTCGTACAAGGCCTTGAGCAAGGTCTGCAACTCCTTCTGCCCACCGACCACCCGCGCCGGGTCCTGCGCCTCATCCGAGACCTGCAGCAGTTCCTCGATTTCATCCCCCGTGAGCAAGCGCGCATCGGCCTGCCGACGGTCGGCGGCGATGTTCAGGGCCATGCGGTACAGATAGGCATTGGGCTGGGCGATGTCCGGCGTGTCGACCATGCGATCGACACGCAAGTAGGTTTCATGCAGCACGTCGTTGGCCAGCTCCTCGGAGCCCAGGCGCCTGCGCAGGCGCACCCTGAAATCCTCATAGGAGGTGAGGAACAACTTCACCAACGGGCTGCGACCGACGTCTTTCATCGCCCGGACACCCCTTCCCCTGTCATGCATTCCATGCTTTTTCCTGATGAGTCGGGTAACAAAAGCAGGGTCACCGGCTGGCGCAACGAACTGGGCGCCGGACGGTCGATCCTGAGGTTCTGCAAACTGTTGACCAGGGCCTTGTCCCGCATCAGGTCGCCCGTGGAACTGACCAGGCGGCTGTGCTGGACCACGCCGTCCCGGCCGATCCAGACTTGCAGCACCGCCCGAAAACTGCCCGGACGGGTCAACGGTGAACGACATAAATTGCGCTGGATGACCGTCTGGATGGCTGCCGCATAGTTGCTGTCACTCAAGCCCGGGGTGACACCGGCAGGCAGCGGCACCTCGCGGACCCGCACCGGCTGCAACGTGAACGCATCCGCCCGGGCATAATGCGCCGTCAGCCCGGTGCCGCCGAGCAACACCCGCAACCCTTCGGAGGGGGTGAACCGCCCCTGCACGCCCAGCGTCTGGCGTCGGCTCGATAGCTGGTGGTCCACCAGCACCGCCATGCCCGTCGCGCGACTGAACTGCTCCAGCGCCGTGGTCAGTTCCTGGGGCGCGATGTCCAGGTCCACCAAGCCCACCGCCTGGATCGGCCCGGCCAGCAGACACAGCAACACCATCAGCCACCCCAAGGGCGCCCTGGCCAATCCACGTCCGCGTCCGCCCCTGGCTCTGCCCTGCTGCACGACTGACGTATCCGTTGAAAATCGTCATCCTGAGGGGTGTTTATGAATGTCGTATGACAACTGATACAAATCCTCCAGGCCGCACTAGACTGATGCTCTGACAACGCACCGTCCGTAGCGGCGGGCCAGGAGGTCGGAGATGAAACAGTGGATGAACATGATGGCTGGCCTCGGGCTGTTCATGGCCCTGCCCTGGGCCCAGGGTGAAGAAGCCCCGGCCTGTATCGAGGTGACCGTGGGGGGTTACAAGACCCCCGACTACAACTGCCTGAGTCGGCAGATGGGCAACGACCCCCAGGCCGCGAAAACGGCGCAACAGGCCCAGGATGCCATGAACGTGCCGGTCAACGAACGCGCACCGAACAGCATCGGCCTGGCCACCCCGGCCGCCACGGGGGTGCGCATGGGCAATACATTCGGCACTTCGGTCAAGCCCCAACGGCCGCCGGCTACCTCGGGGACCTCGCCGCTGCTCAAGTAACGACGCCGCTTTTGTGGCGAGGGGATTTATCCCCGTTGGGGCGCGAGCGGCCCTAAAGCCTGACAGCTCGGTATGTCAGATAGATTGAGTTCTTTGTTTTTGGGGCTGCTACGCAGCCCAACGGGGATAAATCCCCTCGCCACAAAAGCAGCTCGCCACAGTCTCCTTCAGGATTGGCAATCAAGCGCTGGGACTCTGGCGAAAACTCACCGCCAGCCGATTCCAGCTATTGATGGTACTGATCGCCAGGGTCAGGTCCACCAGTTCCTCCTCGCTGAAGCTGGCCCGGGCCTGGGCATAGACGTCATCGGGCACCAGGCTTTCAGCCAACAGCGTCACCGCCTCGGTCCAAGCCAGGGCGGCGCGTTCGCGAGTCGTGAAGAAACCGCTGTCGCGCCATACCGCCACCGCGTAGAGCCGCCGCTCGGTCTCGCCCTGGCGTCGCGCCTCCACCGAATGCATGTCGGTGCAGAAGGCACAGCCATTGAGTTGCGAGGCGCGGATCTTGATCAGATGCAGCAGCGTCGCTTCGATACTCAGGCGACTGGTCAGGGCTTCCAGGCCGATCATGGCTCGCATCGCCCCGGGGGATGCGATGTAGTAATCCAGACGCGGGCTCATGGCGGGCTCCGTGGTGTTCGAGACCTTCACGGTAGGCCCTGGTGCCGGGCAATGACAGGTCCAATTCGGCGAAAAAACCGGGGACAAGTCCAATGGACGGGATTTTCCCCACGCAACTTCTATGCAGTCGCACAATGCGGGTAATCTTGCGCCTTTGACGCTGGCCACTGAACAATCGCCCAGGAGCTTGCGGGTATGGAACTTCATGTTGTCATCAACGGCCGCAAGGACCTGTCGGGCCAGTTGTATCAACAATTGCGCAGCGCCATCGAGAGTGGCCGCCTGGCCGCCGGCACCCAACTGCCGCCCAGTCGCCTGCTGGCCGAGCAACTGGGTGTCTCGCGCAAGACCGTCTCCGACACCTACGCCCAACTGACCTACGAGAACTTCCTCACCGGCATCATCGGCAAAGGCACCTACGTCAATGCGCGGCCGGCCAAAGTCGTGCGCAAGCAAAGCCACCGCGAGCTGGCCGGCGCCGACGTCGTCGAGGCCTGGCGCACCATGCCGGACCTGATGCGCCACCCCACCCTCGAAGGTGCGTTGCGCTACGACTTCATCGGCGGCGCCACCGGCAAGGGACAGTTTCCGCTGGACGACTGGCGGCGCTGCACCGCCCACGCGCTGCGCCAGATCGCCAGCGCCAAGGGTTTCTACAGCCAGCCCGAAGGCCTGCCGTCGCTGCGCAATGCCATTGCCCGGCACATCGCGTTTTCCCGCGGGGTCAATTGCCAGGACGAAGACGTCGTGGTGTGCAACGGCGCGCAACAGGCCCTGGACCTGATCTCGCGGGTGTTGACCCGTCCCGGCAGCCTGGTGGCCATGGAAGATCCGGGTTATCCGCCGGCACGCTTGCTGTTCGGCTCCCAGGGCGCCACGGTGGCCGGGGTGCCGGTGGACGAGCAAGGCATGCGGGTAGACCTGATCCCCGACGGCACGCGGCTGATTTATGTGACGCCCTCTCACCAGTTTCCCCTGGGCATGCCCATGAGCCAGGCCCGCCGCGAGGCCTTGCTGGCGCGGGCCTATGGGCTGGGGGCGATCATCATCGAAGACGACTACGACAGCGAATTCCGCTACGAAGGCCGGCCCGCCGATTCGTTGCAGAGCCTGGATGAGCGTGGGATCGTCGCGTACGTCGGCACCTTCTCCAAGACCCTGCTGCCGGAGCTGCGGCTTGGCTACGCGATCCTGCCGCCGTCGATCCTCGAAGCGGTGATCCTGGCCAAGCGTCTCACCGACCAGCACACCTCCACCCTGCCCCAATGGGCACTGGCCAAGTTCATCGCCGAGGGCTGCCTGCTCAAGCACATCCGCCGCTGCCACACCCTGTACGCCGGGCGTCGCGAGCGGATCCTGGCGCGCATGGCCGGGGACCTGTCGCCCTGGTTCGAAGCCGTGCCCACCACCGCCGGCTTTCATATGGCCGTGTTGTGCAAGGTCCCGGTGGACCTGGCGCTGGTGATCGAGCTGGCGAAAAAAGCTGAGGTCGGGCTCTACAGCCTCGACGGTTTTTTCAATGATGTGCCCGTACGGCCGGGCCTGTTTTTCGGTTTCGGTGCTATCGAAACCCTGGACATCGACATCGCCCTCGACCGTTTGCGCGACATTCTGCAGCAGGTGGCCTGAGGATTGGACTGGGCATTTATCCGCCCATTGGCTGTTTGAGCCTCGCGCCGCCAGGCCTATCCTGCACGGGTGTCATTACGAATGAACACCCCCGTCCGACTTGATTCAGGAGCCTGAAACAATGTCTCGCCAAGTGATCAATACCGTACAGGTGCAAGCCGCCGCCGGTCGCTCGGAAGAACTGGGCCGGCAATTGCAGCAAATCGTCGAGACCCTGCGCGCCCTGCCAGGCTGCGACGCCTACATGGTCGACCGTTGCCCGGACGATGGCGACCGCTGGAATGTCAGCGCCCGCTGGCACTCGGAAGCGGCCATGCAAGCCCACTTCAACTGCCCGGAAGTGCAAGGATTCATCAGCCTGATCGACAACCGCCTGGCTCGAAGCGTGGATTTCAATAGCTTTCCGGTTGTCTGAAAGGCGCCGCTTTATTCCTGCCCGGCCAGATTGTGGTGAGGGGATTTATCCCCGCTGGGCTGCGAAGCAGACCCAAAAAGCTGGATGCAGTTTGCCTGACACACCTGTGTGGCAAATTTTAGGGCTGCTTCGCAGCCCAACGGGGCGGTGCGACGTTTCGCTAAATCCCCTCGCCACAACGGTGCACGCCAGCTAATTGCACTGGCCAGCCCGCTGTAAATTCGTACTCACCCATTGGTCTACCCACCTTCCGAAAGATTGGACGTTTGCTTGCCCCACCCTGGGGCTTAGGGTGAACCCATCGCCGTGACGCGCGAATCACTCGAAACCACCAAGGTCCATGCCCCATGAAAACCCTCTATCTGTTCGCTGTCATCAGCCTGCTGCCCGTTACCCAAGCCTACGCCCACGAAGCCACACCTTCGGAAAAAGTCACGGTATTGCAGGAACAACTGTTGAAAAACGTTCCAGGCAAAAAAGCCATGATGCTGACCGTCAACTATGCCCCCGGCCAAGCGTCCATTGCCCACAAACACGAAGGCACGGCCATGGCCTATGTGCTGGAAGGCGCCATCACCTCCCAGGTCAAGGACGAGCCGGCGAAGACCTACAAGGCCGGGGAATTCTGGTATGAAGCGGCGGGTTCCGAGCACCAGGTGTCGAAAAACGCCAGCACGAGCCAACCGGCGAAATTGCTGGTGTTCATGGTGATGGGAGAGGATGAAGCGGTATTGATACCGCTGAGAAACTAACGGATCAACGCAATCCCCTGTGGGAGCGGGCTTGCTCGCGAAGACGGCGGCACATCCAACACTTGTGCAAGCTGACCCGACGCATTCGCGAGCAAGCCCGCTCCCACAAGGGGCCACAGTGAATCTTGAAAGCAAAAAAAGCCCCGCATCTCTCAATGCGGGGCTTTTTCATTCAACGCCGGATCAGTTGGCCGTCACGACCGCCTGACCACTCAACGCCAGGTCCAGCAGTTCGCGGTTGGCCACCGCGTACATGGCGTAGTCGGTACCGCTGGCGGCACGGATTTCCACCAGCATCGCACGCCAGCGCTCGACCATGCTGTGATGCTGCTCCAGCCACAGCGCCAGGCGGGTTTCCACGTCCTGGGTACCGTCACCCTCCTGCAGGACCGAGATGGTGATCGCCCGTTGCTGCCAGTCGATGTCGTCGCGGAACGCTTCACGGGCCAGTGCCTGCCAGTTGTTTTCCACCGGCAGTGCGCTGATCTGTTGCAGGTACCAGGTGATGTCCAGGGCACTGCCCACGGCGAAGTAAGCCTTGGCCACATCGGCGGCGTTCTGGCCGGTGACGTCGGACGCCTCGATGATCGGCAGCAAGGTGTACAGGTGCGTGGTGCCGGCAACCATGCGCGCCAGCAGCTCCGGCACGCCAGCGGCCACATAGGCCTGGTAACGGGTCTGCCAGCCTTCACGGGTCGGGCCTTCCAGCAGTTCGTCGAGCTTGAGGCCCAACGCCGCCAGGTGCGGACCGAAGTGCGCCACGTCACGAGCCGCGTTCTGCTCGTTGCGGCGGCTGCGCAGGAACCAGCGCGTGGCGCGACGCCCCAGGCGCATCAGCTCGTCCATCAGCTCCAGTTGCACGTCGGCCGAGACCTGGTGATCCAGGGCTTCGATCTGCCGGAACCAGTGCGGGAGGTGGAAGATATCGCGCACGATCACATAGGCACCGGCCACGTTCGCCGGGCTCATGCCCGTCGACTCCTTGAGCCGTTGAACGAAGGTGATACCCATGTGGTTGACCAGGTCGTTGGCGATCTGGGTGCTGACGATCTCGCGCTTCAGGCGATGGCGACGCATGGCCTCGGAGAACTTGCTCACCAGCGTCGGCGGGAACGCGGTTTCCATGTCACGGGTCAGGTAATCGTCGTCCGGTACCAGGGAGTTGAGCAACGCTTCCTTGAGGTCGATCTTGCTGTAGGAGATCAGTACCGACAGTTCGGCACGGGTCAGGCCATGGCCCGCCGCGACACGTTCGGCCAGTTGCTCTTCAGTCGGCAGGAACTCGATGGCGCGGTCCAGCTTGCCCCGGGCTTCCAGATCGTTCATCAGGCGCTTGTATTCGGCGATCCGCACGAAGGCGCGGCGTGCCGCCAGGGACAGGGCCTGGGTCTGCTTGTAGTTGTTGCCCAACACCAGGCCACCGACTTCGTCGGTCATGCTCGCCAGCAACTGGTTGCGCTGCTTGTCGGTCATGTCGCCGGCCTGCACCACTTCGTTGAGCAGGATCTTGATGTTCACTTCATGGTCGGAGCAGTCCACGCCGCCCGCGTTGTCGATGAAGTCGGTGTTGGAACCGCCACCATTGAGACCGAACTCGACGCGACCCAATTGGGTCATGCCCAGGTTACCGCCCTCGCCCACGACCTTGCAGCGCAGTTCGTTTCCGTTCACGCGCAGCGCATCGTTGGCCTTGTCGCCGACATCGGCGTGGCTTTCGGTGCTGGCCTTGACGTAGGTACCGATACCGCCGTTCCACAACAGGTCCACCGGCGCCTTGAGCAAGGCGTTGAGCAACTCGGTCGGGGTCAGCTTGTCGGCCGTGATGTCGAAGCGCTCTTTCATCTGCGGCGAGATGGCGATGCTCTTCGCGCTGCGCGAGAAGATACCGCCGCCTTCGGACATGATGCTGGTGTCGTAGTCGGTCCAGGCCGAACGCGGCAGATCGAACAGGCGCTGGCGCTCGGCGAAGCTGCTGGCAGGCTCAGGGTTCGGATCAATGAAAATGTGCAGGTGGTTGAAGGCCGCGACCAGCTGCAGCTTGTCGGACATCAACAAGCCGTTGCCGAACACGTCGCCGGCCATGTCGCCGACGCCCACCACGGTGATGCTGTCTTCCTGGACATTGATCCCGCGCTCGCGGAAGTGGCGCTGCACGCCGACCCACGCGCCCTTGGCGGTGATGCCCATTTTCTTGTGGTCGTAGCCGGCCGAACCGCCGGAGGCGAACGCATCGCCCAGCCAGAAGCCGTAGTCGATGGCGATGCCGTTGGCGATGTCGGAGAAGGTCGCCGTGCCCTTGTCCGCCGCGACCACCAGGTACGGGTCATCGTCGTCATGACGCACGACGTTGGCCGGCGGTACCAGCGCGCCGTCCTTCAGGTTGTCGGTGATGTCCAACAGGCCCGAGATGAAGATGCGGTAGCAGGCGATGCCTTCGGCCGCGATCTCGTCCCGGCTGCCGCCCAGCGGCAAGCGACGTGGCAGGAAACCGCCCTTGGCGCCCACGGGCACGATCACCGAGTTCTTCACTTGCTGGGCTTTTACCAGGCCCAGCACTTCGGTGCGGTAGTCTTCTTCACGGTCGGACCAGCGCAGGCCACCGCGGGCAACGTTGCCAAAGCGCAGGTGCACGCCTTCGACCCGTGGCGAGTAGACGAAGATCTCGAACTTCGGTACGGGCTTGGGCAGTTCCGGGATCAGGTGCGGGTTGAACTTGAAGCTGAAGTAGGACTTGTTCTGGCCGTTGGCGTCGGTCTGGTAGAAGTTGGTCCGCAGGGTGGCCTTGATCAGGTCCAGGTAGCGGCGCAGGATGCGGTCTTCGTTGAGCACCTGGACGTCGTCCAGGGCCGAGAGGATCGCCTGCTCCAGGCGCAGTTGCTTGTCTTCCAGGTCGTCGCCGCTGAGCTTGCGCGCCAGGTAGAAGCGGGTCTTGAACAACCGGGTCAGTTCGCGAGCGATGTCGGTGTGGTTGTTCAGGGTGCTGGCGATGTAACCCAGGTCGAAGCCCAGGCGGATCTGCTTCAGGTAACGGGCGTAGGCACGCAGCAGCGCCACGTCGCGCCATGGCAGGCCGGCGGTCAACACCAGGCGGTTGAACGCATCGTTCTCGGCATCGCCACGCACGATGTGGACGAAGGCATCCTGCAAGGTGTCGTTGAGTTGCTGGATGTCCAGGTCCAGGCCTTCGGCGGCGGTGAACGCGAAATCATGAATCCAGAACTCGCGGCCGTTGGTGTGGCGCAGGCGGTACGGGAATTCCCCCAGCACGCGCAGGCCGAGGTTTTCCAGGATCGGCAGCACGTCGGACAGCGCCAGCGGCGTGTCGGCGTGATACAGCTTGCAGTGCAGCTCGCGCTGGCCGGAGACCTGGCCCAGCGGCTGGTAGAAGCTCATGACCAGCGGGTTCTTTTCGCTCAGGTTCAGCAGGTGCTGCATGTCGACCACGGCCGAGTGCGCGGCAAAGCGCTCGCGGTAGCCGGCCGGGAAACCTTTCGGGAAATCCGACAGCACGTTGGTGCCCTGGGCTTCGCCGAAGCTTTCGATGACCAGGCTGGCGTAGTCGTCCTTCCAACTGCGGCAAGCCTGCACGACTTCTTTTTCCAGCAGCAGCGGGTCGATGTCCAGGCGATTCTTCGGATCCACCCGCAGGATCAACTGCACACGGGCCAGTACGGATTCGGAGAAGAAGGTCCAGAACTCGCAGTCCGAGGCCTTCAGGCGATCCATCAGCACTTGCTGGATCTTCTGGCGCACTTCGGTGGAATAGATGTCACGTGGCACGTAGGCCAGGCAGTAGCAGAAACGGCCATACGGGTCTTTGCGCAGGAACACGCGGATCTTGTTGCGTTCCTGGATCTGCACGATGGACATGACGGTGCTGAACAGCTCGTCCACCGGGGTCTGGAACAGGTCGTCACGGGGCAGTACTTCGACCACCTGGGCCAGTTCCTTGCCCAGGTGCGCCTTGGCCTGGAAGCCCGAGCGACGCTCGATTTCCGCGACCTTGCGACGGATGTACGGGATGACCCGCACGCTCTCGCCATACACCGAAGAGGTGTACAGGCCCATGAAACGGCATTCCTTGATGACCTTGCCGCTGGCGTCGATTTCGCGGATCGACACATAGTCCGGGTAGGCCGGACGGTGTACGCGGCTCGGGTGCGCGGCCTTGGCGAACGACAACAGCGTCGGCTCGCGCAGGTAGGCGACGGCGTAGTCTTCGATGCGCAGGTCTTCGGCGGTCAGGCCGGCGCGCAGCAATTTGGTCAGGCCGAGGAACGAATCGGGGTCGTACTCGATGTGACCGCCGTCGGCCTCATCGCGCACCACGAACTCTTCGTAGCCCAGGAAGGTGAAGTGGTTACCCACCAGCCATTCCAGGAAGCTCTTGATCTCGCTCTTTTCATCAGCGTCGATGGCGTAGGCGCTGCTGTCCAGGCTGTCGAGGATTTCCTGGACCTTGGCTTTCATCGGTTCGAAATCGGCCACAGCCACGCGCACTTCGCCCAGCACTTGCTCAAGTTCCTTGCTCAGGACGTTGAGTTCGGCGGCGTTGGCGCAACGGTCGATTTCCAGGTACATCAACGACTCTTGCAGGATGTCGTCGCCCTGGGTGCCTTTTGGCAGGATTTCCAGCAACTCGCCCTTGCTGCCGCGACGCACGCTCAGCACAGTGGTTTGCAGGGTATGGATGCTGTAGCCGCGACGGTTCAGCTCGGTGCGGACCGAGTCCACCAGGAACGGCAGGTCGTGGTGCAACACTTCCACGGCCGTGTGGGTCGACTGCCAGCCGTGGCGTTCGTAATCGGGGTTGTACACGCGCACCTGCGGTTGCGTGTGATCGAAGCGCTCAAGCAGGCGCCAGGCAGACAGTGTGCAGCCGGCGAGGTCGGACAACCGGCGCTGGGTAAGTTCATCGAGGGAAATGATGCCGAAGAATTGTTCAGCGAACAGCGCCACTTGTGGCAGTGCCTGTTCACTGATGTGCTGCGCCAGTGCCGCTTGCAGTTGGTGCTGGAAGTCGGCTTTGCTGGCTGCGGTGAAGAACGCCATCTGTGGTACTCCGCTTGGGCTTGTTATTGATTGAAGCGTCGCGTGCAACCCCTGCGGGGCTGTCGGCCACCCCGTTCCTGATTCTCGGGCAGAGGAAACAGGATGACAGGTGGGTGAAGCTGGACAGGACCCGCAGGTCACATCCTTTTCCATGTAATTTCATGTCATGGACACCTGCAAAAACCACCCTGAGGTGGCCTTGGCAGGTGCACATCCGTTGCGCAGCTTAACGAGTGCGACAACCTGCCTGCTTGCAGCGCTGCGACATATTCGGTCATCGGCTAGCTAAACAGCCGGTACGCACCGAACAACCCTAGCAGGCTGGGGGCCAAACGGCACCCCGAGGCGGTAAACCAGCAGAAAATCCTTCGGGCTGGCAGAATCCACTTTTTGCACCCCCGCAGGTGCACTCGATCCTGGAGCCATCACCATGCAAATGACCACCGCCCTTCTGATCGCCAACCCGTGTGATGAAGAAGAAGACAACATGGCCATGCTCTGCTGCCACAGCGCCCAGGGCGAAATGTTCCTGATGACGCGCTACCCCGACGAAGACGAACTGGAAATCGCCCTCGATGGAGAGCCTTCGACACTGGACGGCGTCAAGGTCACCCTCAGCCCGACCCGCTTGCTGATTGAAATTGCCCCGGCGGATGCCGATGCGCTCAACGGCGACGATGTGCTGGAGATCACCCACGACACCGATACGGCGGACCTGGCGGAAGTGGAATTGACGCTGCAGAACATCCTCAAGGGGACGGGGACCTATATAAGCCAGCTCTGAGATCCGGACACGAACACGCTCCCGTGGCGAGGAATCAGTGCATCCGCCTTTATCCGTCTTTCTTCACGAGATTGCCATCGGCGTCATAAACCAGGTACTCGTCACTGTTATTCGGGTCCCTCACGTAATAACGAGCCTCATTGCCGTTATCCGGCACGTCCAGGCTGGTGTAGGACCCCAGTTCCTTGATCACCTTGTTGTCCCGACTGATCAAGACCAGGCCGGAACCACCATCGGCCCGGATGGCCGCGGCGTAGTGGGTCTGGAACGCGCTGATCTGGTTGTAATCCAGCGGGACCTGCAACCTGCCCGCCAGGTCGATGGCACCGTAGCTGCCATCGCGTCCGACCACCGCCATGCCGTTGGAAAACGGCGTCACTTCGTCATACGGCAACTTGATGGGTAGCCGCGCGCCCTGGCGATCGATAAAAGCGAATTTCCGGCTTTTAGTGTCTTGCACCAATAGCGGTTGTTGCCCGACAAACCGACCTATCACGTTGTCCCCCTGAAGGTTGATCCGTTTACCTTGCAGGTCGAACACGTCTTGACGACTCCGATCAGCGGAGCTGGCGTAGAGCAACCCCTCGCGGTACTCGATGCCCGAGAACTGCGTCGGCAAGATCTCTTTGCCGTCCAGGGTATAGGCGCCGTACAGGCCTTCCATGACATCGGTTCGCTTGCCGAGACGGGCGATGAACACGTTGTCGGTCACGGTAGGGTTGACGAATTTCATCGGCAACACGAAACGATGACGCTTGGCATCATAGAGCCCGTAAGGGCCGTTGGTTTCGCGCTCGACCAACAGCAGGCCATTGCTCAACGCCTCGGTGATGTATTCGAACGGCAGGTCTACGAGTTTGTTGCTACCGGCGGGGAAGTAGGCGAGCTGGCTGCGCAACGCCTGCCACTCCGACTCCGGGTCGCTGGACTTCTCCGGGGAAAACAATGTGTAGGTATCGGCCATCTGGCTATCTTGCACCTGCACCCAACGGGGCTTGATCAACCACTGGCCAGCCTGATCGATGAAGCCGTAGCGCTCGGCGTTCCGGTCCAGGGCAATGTAACGCGCTTGTGCTGCAAGGACGTTGTCGACCTGGGCGAACTCAACGGTGTTGTCTTCCATCGGATCGAGCACATGGATGACGATACGTTGCGGGGTGGCCTCGAATCGATAGTCGACCTCGGTGTTTTTCAACGGACCCGCCTGAGCGGCCAGCGCCTCGGTCAAGCGCTGCAATTGCTGTTGCACCGCCTGGCCGGTCTTGAGCTGCTTGAGATCGTCCTTGGTCTGCAACAGCGCGTTGTAATACTCATGCAACGCCGCGATATCGCCATCGGAGGGGAACGCCCGGGAGTTGTTACCGTTGCTGTAGAGCGCCCTGCCCGCGTCATCCAGCCCCTGCACCACGAAGGTCGACAATTTCGGTGTACTCAACCGCACGGACGCGCTGTCATCACCCAGGGCAGTGAGCTGGAAGGACTGACCGCCGTCCAGGGTCACTTTCGGATGATCCTTGTCCAGTACCACTTTCTTGAAGGCCGGGTAGCTGCGGTAAGCGACCGTCAGGCCGAGACTCGCCAGGGATTTGTTCACCGACAGGGCGAAGGCGTCATGGGACGAGATCGTGTCGTCGGACTCGACCTGGGGCGACACCTTGAGCTCGGCGAAGGTTGTTTCGCTGCCATCGCGAAAACGCAGGCGCTGCGGCAGGTACTGCTCGGCCGCCGGCTCCTCCGGCGTGGCGGCGCGCCTCCAGAGTGAATCGAGGCGGCTGGTATCGAGCCGCACCTCGGAACCCTCGGCAAACAGCCGCTGGGTAAAACGCAAGCCTTGAATCGACGCCAGCTCAGCTTTCAGTTGCGCGCTGGTGAACGGGACAAACAGCGGCTCGTATTGCAATGGCTGCTCGTCGTCGGGCTCGCTCGTCGAAAGGGTCAGGCTCAATTGCGCGTCGCTGATCAGCTCCAGGGACCTGAGGGTTTCACCAGTGTCCTGAATCAAGTAATTGAGGCGTTTTTCCACCTCGGGCGCTGCCAGCGTACCGATGTCTTCCATGCCCCCTTCGTTCAGTTGCTCGGCGGCGAAACCTTCATCTACCGGCGCGCCGCTGTGGCGAAACAGGTAATAGGACGCACAGCCCACCACCAACAAGGTCACACTCAGTATCGACAGCAATCTCAAACGAGGCTGGGTAAAATTCATGGTGGTTTCGGCAGTCAAAGGGCTGGGGAGACAGGCAGCTAAGCACACGGCCTTGCGCGCTGCAAATCCCCTGGGTGGCCCGGCGCTGATGAAAACATGCCTGGATCGTCGCCACTGTCCGACGCAAGCGAAGCACCACCGGTCGTGCCTGCCACACGCAGCCCTTGACGACCGATTGGGTTCTGGTGTTTCCTGAAACCGGTTTCAGAGCCACTAATAAATCCAATAAGCAGGTTTCAATCCGTGACTTCTTTCTCCGCCGCCCAGCGCAACCGCGTGACCATGCTCGACGTCGCCGAACGCGCCGGGGTCTCCAAGGCCAGTGTCTCGCGTTTCATTGGCGAAGACCGAGCCCTGCTCTCCGAGGCCATCGCCCGGCGCATCGAGCAGGCCATCAGCGAGCTGGGCTACCGGCCGAACCAGATGGCCCGCGGCCTCAAGCGCGGGCGCACACGGCTGATCGGCATGCTGGTGGCCGATATCCGCAACCCATATTCGATTGCCGTGATGCATGGCGTGGAAACCGCCTGTCGTCGCCATGGCTATAGCCTGGTGGTGTGCAACACCGACCGCGACGACGAGCAGGAACGCCAGCACCTGGCGTTGCTGCGCGCCTACAACATCGAAGGGTTGATCGTGAACACCTTGGGTCACCACCGTGACGAACTGTTCGAACTGCGCAGCGAAATGCCCCTGGTGCTGGTGGATCGCAAGGTCGATCGCCTCGACAGCGACCTGGTCGGGCTGGACAACCCGGCGGCCATCGAAATGGCCCTCGATCACCTCGAACAACGGGACTACCGCGATCTGTTGCTGGTGACCGAACCGTTCGACGGCACCAGTTCGCGAATCGAGCGGGTCGAGAGTTTCAAGGCTGGTATCCAACGGCGGCCTGCCCTGGCCGGCACCGTGGTGGAAACCTCTGATCAGTTGACCACGCGTATCAAGACTTTTCTTGCCCAGCCTGGCCATGGCCCCAAGGCGTTGTTCTGCGCCAATGGCATTGCCGCCCTGGCCGCCACGACGGTGCTGCGCGAGCTGGGTTGTCACTTGTTCGACGACGTGGGCCTGATCGCCCTCGATGACCTGGATTGGTACCCCTTGGTGGGCAGCGGCATCACGGCCCTGGCCCAACCGACAGCGCAGATCGGCGCCAGCGCGTTCGAATGCCTGCTCAAGCGCTTGCGCGGTGACAACGGGCCGGTGCGGACCCTGGATTTTGCGGCGCGGTTGATTGAGCGTGGGTCGACGCTTGGGAATGGTCGGTGATGGTGAGGGCCCTATCGCGAGCAAGCTCGCTCCCACACGGGATCTGTGGCGCACTGAAGATCCCTGTGGGAGCGAGCTTGCTCGCGATGAGGCCCTAAAGCACACCCCCTTTTTTTGAACGCTTTTTTTTGAACCCTTTTTTTGAATAGAACTGAAACCGGTTTCAGAGGTATAACAACAATGCACAACCCACCCGTCTCCATCAGTCTTTCCAGCTACGGCGCCGACCTGGTGCGGCAGCATGGCCAAGGCCGTTTCATCGATCTGTTGGCCGCCGCCGGTGCCTCGCGCATCGAATGGCGCGAAGAATTGCTCACCACCGAACAGCCCGCTGAACTGGCCGCCGCTGCCCGGGCCCAGGGGCTGCAGAGTATTTTTTCGTCACCTCTGGAACTGTGGCTCGCCGGCCAGTCCAGGCCCAACCCCGCCCTGGCGCTGGCCCTGCAACGCGGCGAGGCGTTCGGTTCGACCTGGCTGAAAGTCTCCCTCGGGCATTTCACCGACTCCAATGACCTGTCGGCACTGGCCCAGGTGCTCGCCGTCAGCCCGGTGCAGTTGCTGGTGGAAAACGACCAGACCTTGCAAGGCGGGCGAATCGAGCCGCTGCAACGATTCTTCACCGCAGTGGAGCACCAGGCGCTGCCCATCGCCATGACCTTCGACATTGGCAACTGGCAATGGCAGGACCAATCGGCCGCCGTGGCCGCCCGCCAGCTCGGACGCTATGTGGCGTATGTGCACTGCAAGGCCGTGGCCCGGCGCGCCGACGGCAAACTCGTCGCCGTGCCTCCGGCCGTGACCGACCTGCACATGTGGGAACAACTGCTCAAACACATGCCCGCCGGCGTGATGCGCGCCGCCGAATACCCACTGCAGGACGATGACCTGCTGCAATTGACCGCCCACCATGTCGCCACCTTGTCCCGCCTCGGGCAATCGCGCCAGGAGCCTGCCCATGTCTGAGTTCGATGTGTTGTCGTTCGGCGAAACCATGGCAATGCTGGTGGCGGATCAGCGCGGTGACCTGGCCTGCGTCGACCAGTTCCACAAGCGCATTGCGGGGGCCGACAGCAACGTGGCCATCGGTCTGTCGCGGCTGGGCTTCAAGGTGGCGTGGCTGAGTCGGGTCGGCGCCGATTCCCTGGGGCGGTTCGTGACGCAGACCTTGGAAAACGAGGGCCTGGATTGTCGCCACGTGGCGGTCGACCCGGAGCACCCCACCGGCTTCCAGTTCAAGTCCCTTACCGTCGATGGCAGCGACCCGCAAGTCGAGTATTTCCGGCGCAGCTCGGCGGCCAGTCATCTGTCGATCGGCTCCATCGCGCCAGCGCTGCTTGACGCCCGTCATGTGCACGCCACCGGCATCGTCCCGGCGCTGTCGGGCACGGCCCGCGAGATGTCCTTTGAATTGATGAGCCGTATGCGCGCGGCCGGCCGCAGCCTGTCGTTCGACCCCAACCTGAGGCCAAGCCTATGGAGCAGCGAGTCGACGATGATCACTGAAATCAATCGCCTCGCCGCCCTCGCCCACTGGGTCTTGCCGGGGCTCGGCGAAGGCCGGCTGCTGACCGGTTTCGACGACCCGGCCGACATCGCCGCGTTCTACCTGGACCAAGGTGCCGAAATCGTCGTGATCAAGCTCGGCGCGGAAGGCGCTTATTACCGCACGGCGTTGGACCAGGGCGTCATCCCTGGCGTGCCGGTGAGCCAAGTGGTGGACACCGTGGGCGCCGGTGATGGCTTCGCCGTGGGCCTGATCAGCGCATTGCTCGAAGGCCGGGCCATCACCGAGGCCGTGCAACGCGCCAACTGGATTGGCAGCCGCGCGGTGCAGAGCCGCGGAGACATGGAGGGATTGCCGACTCGCATTGAGTTATTGGCTGAATTTGAAACCGCCAATCGCGAGCAAGCTCGCTCCCACAGGGGTTAACTCGATCCCATGTGGGAGCGAGCTTGCTCGCGATAGAGCCACCACAAAACACACCTGCTGCAACAAAAACAACAAGCTCAGGAGTCAACGACATGCAAACGCTCAACCTCGCCACCCGCCGCTGGTGGTACATCATGCCCATCGTCTTCATCACCTACAGCCTGGCCTACCTCGACCGGGCCAACTATGGATTTGCCGCCGCCTCGGGCATGGCCGAGGACCTGATGATCACCCCGGGGCTCTCGTCGCTGCTGGGCGCCCTGTTTTTCCTCGGCTACTTTTTCTTCCAGGTCCCGGGGGCGATCTACGCGCAAAAGCACAGCGTGAAGAAGCTGATCTTCGTCAGCCTGATCCTCTGGGGTTCGCTGGCGACCCTGACGGGTGTGGTCGCCAATGCCTACTGGCTGATCGTGATCCGCTTCATGCTCGGAGTGGTCGAGGCCGCGGTGATGCCGGCGATGCTGGTGTACCTGTGCCACTGGTTCACCCGGGCCGAACGCTCGCGCGCCAATACCTTCCTGATCCTCGGCAACCCTGTGACCATGCTGTGGATGTCCGTGGTCTCGGGTTACCTGGTGCAGCAATTCGACTGGCGCTGGATGTTCATCATCGAGGGCCTGCCGGCGGTGCTCTGGGCCTTTGTCTGGTGGCGCCTGGCCGATGATCGCCCGGCCCAGGCCAAGTGGCTCAGCGACCAGGAAAAACATGATCTGGAAAGTGCCTTGGCGGCCGAACAGGTCGGCATCAAGGCGGTGAAAAACTACGCCGAAGCCTTCCGCTCTCCCAAGGTGATCATCCTGGCGTTGCAGTTTTTCTGCTGGAGCATCGGCGTCTACGGGTTTGTGCTGTGGTTGCCGTCGATCCTCAAGGCCGGCCTGCAGATGAACATGGTCGAGGCCGGGTGGCTGTCGTCCTTGCCGTACCTGGCGGCGGTGATCGGCATGCTGGTGGTGTCCTGGGCGTCGGACAAGGCGCAGAAGCGCAAGCGTTTTGTCTGGCCGCCGCTGCTGATCGCCTCCATCGCGTTCTACGCCTCCTACCTGCTGGGGGCCGAGCACTTCTGGTGGTCCTATGGCTTGCTGGTGGTCGCCGGCGCTTGCATGTACGCACCATACGGTCCGTTCTTCGCCATCGTTCCGGAAATCCTCCCGGCCAATGTCGCCGGCGGCGCCATGGCCTTGATCAACAGCATGGGCGCGCTGGGTTCGTTTGGCGGCTCGTACCTGGTGGGCTACCTCAACGGCACCACCGGCTCCCCTGGCATGTCCTTCCTGCTGATGAGCGGCGCCTTGCTGCTGTCGGTCGTGCTGACCCTCGCCCTCAAGCCCGGCGCCAGCGACCGGACCGTCTCCCACTCCGCGACGCCAAACCCGGCGCCCGCCCGCTCCTGAATCGAGACCCCTCCCATGAAAAAACACGTGGTGTTGTACAAAGCGCTGTCACCTCAATTGATGGCTCGCCTGCAAGCCCAGGCCCAAGTCACACTCATCGAACGCCTCGATACCCAGGGCCTGGCACAACTGCGCGACGCCCTGCCCACGGCCCACGGCCTGCTGGGCGCCAGCCTCAAGCTGGATGCGGCGCTGCTGGACCTGGCGCCGAACCTGCAAGCCATCGCCAGTGTCTCGGTGGGCGTCGATAACTACGACATCGACTACCTGACCGAACGCCGGATCCTGCTGACCAATACCCCGGACGTGCTCACCGAAACCACCGCGGACACCGGTTTCGCCCTGATCCTGGCAACCGCCCGGCGCGTGGTGGAACTGGTCAACCTGGTCCGCGAAGGCGGCTGGCAACAGAGCATCGGCCCCCGGCATTTCGGCACCGACGTCCATGGCAAGACCCTGGGCATCATCGGCATGGGACGCATCGGCGAAGCCTTGGCCCAGCGCGGGCACTTCGGCTTCGGCATGCCGGTGCTCTACCACAGCCACTCACCCAAGCCCGCGGTCGAGCAGCGTTTCAACGCACGCTATTGCAGCCTCGAAACATTGTTGCAGCAGGCGGACTTCGTTTGCCTGACCTTGCCTTTGACGGCTGAAACCCAAGGGCTGATCGATGCTCAGGCGTTTGCCCGAATGCGTCCCGAGACCCTCTTCATCAATATCTCCCGGGGAAAAGTGGTGGATGAAGCGGCGCTGATCGACGCCCTGCGCAACGGCCAGATCCGTGGCGCGGGACTGGACGTCTTCGAGCGCGAACCCTTGAATACCGATTCGCCGCTGTTGCAGATGGACAACGTGGTAGCGACACCGCACATGGGCTCGGCCACCCACGAAACCCGGGAAGCGATGGCGCGCTGTGCCGTGGACAACCTGCTGGCGGCATTGGCGGGTGAGCGGCCGGTGAACCTGGTGAATTTGGAGGTATGGAAAGGCTGAGCTATTCACCGCCAATCCCTGTGGGGGCTGAGCTGCTCGCGATGGGGCCAGCAAGCCCGACATCCCTGTGACGGAAGCACCGCCTTCGCGAGCAGGATGAAGCGGCCTCAAGCGTCCCAAGGGGCCACGGCGTCAACGTCAATGGCGTAGCGTTCAATGGCCTCGGCACAGACACTGGCGTCCAGACATCCCTCATGCACCAGCGAGGTCAGCGCACTCACGACGATCTGGTGGCGGTCCACTTCGAAGAACCTGCGCAGTTGGCTGCGGGTATCGCTGCGGCCAAATCCGTCGGTGCCGAGCACGGTGTAATGGCCATCGAGATAGCTGGCGATCAACTGGGGCAAGGCCCGTACGTAGTCGGTACAGGCAATGATGGGTGTCGAGTCGTGGAGACATTCCTGAACATGACTGCATTTGGCAGGTTGCCCGGGATGCAGTCGATTCCAGCGCTCCACTTCACGCGCATCACGTGCCAACTCGGTGAAACTGGTAACGCTCCAGACCTGACTGTCGATTCCCCAATCGCTGGCCAGCAACTGGGCGGCGGCAATCACTTCGCCCAGGATGGCGCCGGAACCCAACAACTGGACACGTCCACGTGCATCCTCGACTTCATGCCGGGCAAACAGATACATGCCCTGGATAATGGCCTGTTCGACACCTTCAGGAAGGGTGGGCTGCGGGTAGTTCTCGTTCATCAAGGTGACGTAATAAAACTCGTCCACCTGACGCTCCAGCATCTGGCGCATGCCGTGATCCAGGATCACCGCGAACTCGCCGGCGAATGCCGGATCGTAAGCCCGACAATTGGGGACCATCGCCGCCATCAGATGACTGTTGCCGTCCTGGTGCTGCAAACCTTCGCCACCCAATGTGGTGCGGCCTGCGGTGGCACCGAGCAGAAAACCACGAGCCCGTTGATCCGCCGCCGCCCAGATCAGGTCGCCAATGCGCTGGAAGCCGAACATCGAGTAATAGATGTAGAACGGTAGCATCGGCAAGCCATGCACCGAGTAGCTGGTCGCCGCTGCCACCCAGGAACTGATCGCCCCCGCCTCGCTGATGCCCTCTTCGAGAATCTGCCCATCCAGGGCTTCTCGATAACTGAGGATCGAACCGATGTCCTCCGGCTCGTAACGCTGCCCCACGCTGGAGTAGATGCCAATCTGCTTGAACAGGCTGGCCATGCCGAACGTACGTGCTTCATCCGCCACGATCGGCACGATGCGCGGCCCCAGTTGCTTGTCCCGGAGCAAGCCACTGAGCATCCGCACGAAGGCCATGGTGGTGGACATTTCCTTGCCTTGGGCGGCGATGGCGAACCCGGCGTAGCTGCTTACGTCGGGTACGGCCAATGATTCGCTGGCCGAAGGTCGCGCCGGCATGTAGCCGCCCAGCGCCCGGCGGCGTGCATGCAGGTAGCGCATTTCCGCGCTGTCGTCGCTCGGCTTGAAGAAGCTCAGGGAGACAGCCTGCTCATCGGTCAACGGCAGGTTGAAACGGTTGCGGAACGCGATCAACGCCTCACTGTCGAGTTTCTTCTGCTGGTGCACGGTCATCTTGCCTTGCCCGGCGTCGCCCATGCCGAAGCCCTTCTTGGTCTGGGCCAGGATGACCGTAGGTTTCTTGCCCTCGAGCATCGCGCTTTGATAAGCGGCAAAGATTTTCACCAGGTCATGACCACCGCGCTTGAGGCGGTCGATCTGCTCGTCGGTCAGGCCTTGGGCCAAATGCGCCAGGGCTTCGTCCTGGCCGAAGAAATGCTCACGGTTGAAGCGCCCATCCTTGGCCGCGAACGTCTGGAACTGGCCATCGACCGTGGCCGACAAGGCCCGGACCAACGCGCCGTCTTTATCCTGGGCAAACAATCTGTCCCAGTCGGAACCCCAGGCCAGTTTGATCACGTTCCAGCCCGCACCGCCGAACAACGCCTCGAGCTCGTCGATGATGCGACCGTTGCCGCGCACCGGGCCGTCCAGGCGCTGGAGGTTGCAGTTGACCACCCAGACCAGGTTATCCAGCCCTTCGCGCGCCGCCAGGGTCAGCGCCGACATGCTTTCCGGCTCATCCATTTCACCGTCGCCAAACACGCCCCAGACGGTTCGCCCCGAGGTTTTTTGCAGGCCGCGGTGCTCCAGGTACCGCATGAAACGCGCCTGGTAGATCGAGCTGATCGGACCGATCCCCATGGAGCCCGTCGGGAACTGCCAGAAGTCCGGCATCAACCAGGGATGCGGATAACTCGACAACCCCCGGGCGCCATTGGCGCGCGCGCCGATCTCTTGTCGATAGTGCTGCAGATCCTTTTCTTCCAGGCGTCCCTCGAGGAACGCCCGGGCATAGACGCCTGGCGCCGAGTGGGGTTGGTAGAACACCAGATCACCGCCGCCGGTTGGGGTGCGCGCCTTGAAGAAGTGATTGAAGCCCACTTCAAACAAATCCGCCGCACTGGCATAACTGGCAATGTGTCCGCCCAATTCGCCATAGGCATGATTGGCCCGGGCAACCATCGCCAGGGCATTCCAGCGCATGATCGATGCCAGACGCTCCTCCATGGCCAGATCCCCGGGAAACACCGGTTGCTGCTCAACGCTGATGGTATTGATGTAAGGGGTGCCATGCCTGGGCCGCCAGCCGATGCCCGAAGTGCTTGCCACGGCCAGCAGCATGTCGAGGATCTGTTTGGCCCGGTCCGTGCCACCGTGGGCTGCGACCGACAGCAAGGCCTCGCGCCACTCGGCCATTTCTTCATCCTCAACAACCTGGACCGGCCATTGGGCATGGGGATTGGACAGGTTCATAGGCAACTCCTGCAGGTGTTGGGTATCACTTCAAGGTGGCGCGAGTGACTCACTCGGGCGAGGCGTTTTACCTGCTCTACTGCCGCAATGACGGAGCGTTCTGCCGCCTCGTCTGGTGCGACCGGGTAGAGGCAGGGCTGACCAATGGAAAGGTCCTGCAAGAAGCGCTCATCCAGTTCACCGAGCACCACAAAACAGTAGTCATTCTTGGCCATTTTTACGCCAACCAGCTTGCCAGTCGCGGTATTCACCGTATCGACATGGATCAGCGCCACATTGTCAAAACAGCTGAACCCCTGATGGATCAAATCGATATGGTCGCTATCGAGTCCGCTCACGATGACCACGATACGCGTACAACTGGAAGGCTCGCGCATCCACCTCATTGCGTGGACACGCCCCTCGGCGGTTCGGCTCATAAGCGTTGCCTTTCTGGTTTCAACAGGCGAATTGACGAGGACTGGGTTAAATGACGCCGCGCGCCTGCAGCACGCTTTTGGCCAGACTCCGGGTCGCCGATAACACGTCTTCCACCTGTCGATCCATCGCCGCAGTGGATGAAGCTATTGTTCCCAGTTCGACGACGCGCAGCGGGTGGCCGCAGACGGATCCCAGCCAGGTCAGGCCAGGCACCGTGCCGACCTCCAGCAGAAAGCTGTCGTGGGGGACGCAGCGCAGCAGTTGGCTGGCATAACACGCGCCGCCCCCGGCAGACGGCTGCGGGCTGGACCCGACCCGCAACCAGTCGACCAGCAACGCCTCGGATTGCGTGACGGCCAGATAAGCCACCTGGTCCCAGTCATCTATCGTCACGTGCAGCTTGTCGATCATGTACTTGGGCAATGCGGCGCTGGTCACGATGACCACCCCGGCATCCGCCGAAGGTTCCTTGATCCAGACTGCGGATTGCGATATCCCATGCATGGCGGTACTCCCGGCGTTTGGGTTGCAGCGGCTCGCTCCGAGCGGCGATCCGACGATGAGGCGATGACATTCAACATGCATGCCGACTGCCCCACCGCCTCGTGAGCAAGCCCTCGCCTACAGGTCACTGGCGTGAGTCAGCCGTTGCGAAACAGGAAGCTGTAGGCATTCAGCGCCGGCGCCCCGCCCAAGTGCGCGTAAAGCACTTTCGAGCCTTCGGGGAACTCGCCACGGCGGACCATTTCAATCATCCCGTGCATGGATTTTCCTTCGTACACCGGATCGGTCAGCACACCTTCCAGGCTGCCGCACAGGCGAATCGCTTCCAGCGTGCCGTCGTTAGGCAAACCGTACTCCGGATAGGCAAACCGCGTATCGAGCACCACATCCTCTTCGGTAATTTCGCGGCCCAACTCCACCAACTCTGCGGTATGCCGGGCGATACGCAGGATCTGTGCCTTGGTTTTCTCTGGCTTGGCCGAGGCATCAATGCCGATCACCTTCTTCGAACGGCCGTCCGCGGCGAAACCGACGACCATGCCGGCCTGGGTACTGCCGGTCACGGAACAGACCACGATGTAGTCGAACTTGAACCCCAGTTGTTTTTCCTGCTCCCGCACTTCCTCGGCAAAGCCGACGAACCCGAGACCGCCGTAGGGATGCTCGGAACAACCCGCCGGGATCGGGAACGGCTTGCCACCCTGCTCCACGACATCGCTCATGGCCTTCTCCCAACTTGGCCGGATACCAATATCGAAACCTGCTGCGTCCAATCGCACGTCAGCCCCCATGATGCGCGACATCTCGATGTTGCCCACCCGGTCATACACCGCGTCGGAATAATTCACCCAGTTTTCCTGCACCAGCACGCACTTCATGCCCAAGTGGGCAGCGACTGCAGCGACCTGCCGGGTCTGGTTCGACTGAATGCCACCGATAGACACCAGCGTATCGCAGCCTTGCTCGATCGCTTCGGGAATCAGGTACTCGAGCTTGCGGGTCTTGTTCCCGCCGAAGGCCAGGCCGCTGTTGCAATCCTCACGCTTGGCGTACAGCTCGACCTTGCCCCCCAGGTGTTCACTGAGACGCTTCAAGGGCGTAATGGGAGATGGACCGAAGGTCAACGGATAACGTTTAAAACGATTCAGGTTCATGACTCTGCTCCTCGATTATTGAATATCCAAGCGCCAGGCCGAGAAGCAAAGGGCTGCATTCCAGGCTCATCCACGGGGGCTTCGATGAGTTCAATACTAAGAAGAAATCGAAAAATATGTATTGCAAATTATTAGCAATTAAAGAAACATAATTTTCGGCAAAAACCATCAAACATACTTTTACTGCGTATAAACCATCATGAGTGCAATAAATACTCGCAAGAAGCCAACCGAAACAGCCCCAACGCCGCAGCCGCTGGATCGAACCGACCGCGCCATTCTCAAGGCCCTGCAGCGAGATGCCTCCATCTCCAACGTGGCGCTGGCAGAGAAGGTCAAACTGAGCGCGCCAGCCTGCCTGCGACGGGTCGAACGGCTCAAGCAGGCCGGCCTGATCAAGCACATCGTCGCACTGCTGGACAATGAAGCGCTGGATGCGGGGATGGTGGTCTTGATCGGCGTGGTGCTGGACCGTTCCACACCGGAATCCTTCGCCGCATTCGAGGCGGCGGCACAAAAAGTGTCCGGCTGCATGGAATGCCATGTGGTGACGGGAGAGTTCGACTACTTCATGTTGATACGAACCAAGGACAGCAACAGCTTCAACCGGCTCCACGCGGAGCAACTGCTTTACCTGCCCGGGGTTCGCCAGATTCGCTCGTTCATGGGGTTGCGCCAGGTCTTGTCGACCACCCACATTCCCCTTTGAGGCTCCAATCAGACTGGGTAGGCATCGGTTCGGTATTCATCGCTTACTCAGCGAAGCATCGAGCGGAATATCAAGGGTAAAGGTTGCGCCCTGTCCAACCCCGTCGCTGTGCACGGACAAGCTGCCACCCATTTCCTGCGCAGCCAGCGCGCAGCTGTGCAGGCCAAAACCGTGACCGTCTTTGCGCGTCGTGAAGCCATGGGTAAAAATGCGCTTCAGGTGCTCAGGCGCAATCCCATTGCCGTTGTCAGCCACCGTGATGCGCAACACGGCCCCGTCAACGAGGGACGCGCTGAACGTGACGCATGGGCTGCGATCGATCACGCCGTCCAACGCCTGCTTGGCATTGCCGATCAGGTTCACCAGAATCAGCAGCACCCGGTGCCGGTCCAACGGCAGCAGGGGCAAGTCGGCAATGTCCTTGACCATCGTCACCTCCTGGCGCGCCAGTAATCCAGCACTCATGCGCAAGGCATCGTCGATCAACTCTGCAACCGGCACGGTCTCGACAATACTGACGGCAACGGCATAGGACTGCTGGGCAGCGACAATGGTTTTGATGTGGTCAATGCCTTTAGTGAGTTGCCCGAGCTCTTCGATGATGCTCCGTTGCTCTACCGCCACCACCTCCGCCAGCTTGAGCAGGTAGTCAGGCAGCATCTTTCCCTTGTGGTCTTTGGTGAGAAAATCGCTCAGGTCATGGACGTGCTCGTTCATCAGTTGAGCCACCTTGCCCAGCCCCTGGGCCTTGGAGGTGCGCATCTGGCTGCTGACCAGTTCTGCCGATACGTTCACGCTGTTGAGGACGTTGCCGACGTTGTGCAGCACAGTCGTAGCGATTTCGGCCATGCCCGCCTGACGGGATTTTGCGTGCAGTTCGGTTTGTACCTGGCTCATGCGCAGCGCCGCGCGTACGCGAGCCTTGAGTTCCAGCGGCGAAAAGGGTTTGGCGATGTAGTCATCGGCGCCACTCTCCAGCCCGGAGACGCAAGCCTCGCTACCGCCGCGGGCGGTCACCAGGATCACGGGTAAATGAGCAAAACCGGCGCTGGCTTTGATTCTGGCTGTCAGGCCGAAACCGTCGAGCTCCGGCATCATCACATCCGAAACCACGACATCGATGGGTCGAAGCTGCAGCAGCGCCCAAGCCTGCTCTCCATCGGTTGCGGTGGCGACGATATAATCGTCTTGCAAAAGCTCGCTGAGATAGCCCAGCATCTCCGGGCTGTCGTCGACCACCAGCACTCTGGATCGCGAGGCATGTTCCGGGGATTGCTCGTCGTCTACGCCTTGGATCAAAGCCCGGTCATTGCGACTGCCAAGGCGACCGTCATCGAAACGCAGGTGACGCTGCTCGGTTTTGCTTGTCGTGCTCGATGACGATCGCTCGTGCATCGTGCCGGCTTCGGTCGGTACGGTATTGGGTTCGGTCCCCAGCGGAAGTCGGACAAAGAAGCACGAACCCTGTCCAGGCTCGCTGTTGACACCGACTTCCCCCCCCATCAATTCGACCAGATCCTTGACCAGCGCGAGACCGATGCCTGTGCCGCTGTAGTGACGCGTGGCGGAATTGTCGATCTGGGAAAAACGCTGGAACAGCAGCGGGAGTTTGTCAGGCGCAATGCCAATCCCCGAATCCTGCACCGCGAGTTCAAATCGCTCGCCATCGAGCGGAGTGACGGCCAGGTGCACGGTGCCGCCAGCCGGTGTGAACTTGATGGCATTGCTCACCAGGTTGAGAAGAATCTTCTCGAAGTGTTGGGGGTCCAGGAACACCGTGCCGAGCGCGGGATCGATGCTGCAGGTCAAGGTGCAGCCTTTGCCCTCGGCCACCATGGCGGCGTCCTCGGCCAGCACACCCACCACCTTGTTCAAGTCAATGGGCGTTGAGCACAACTCGAACTTGCCCGCTTCGGCCTTGGAGAAATCGAGGATGTCGTTCACCCGGTTCATCAAGCGCAACGCGTTGCGTTGGGCGCGGTCGATTTGCACATGCCAGTCCACTGGCGGGGTGGTCGCCGCCGAGAGTTGTTCCAAGGGGGCGAGAATGAGGGTCAAGGGGGTGCGCAGTTCGTGACTGACGGTGGCCACGAAATCGCTCTTTGCCTGGTTAGCCGTCTCGGCCTGGTTGCGCGCCTGAATCAGTTCGATGGCCTGCGCCTCCAGCACCTCGGTCTGGTGGTGCAGCGCGTCGGTCCGTTCGGCGACCATTCTCTCCAAAGACGCCTGGACTTGCTGTCGCTCGGCCTCGGCCTCGGCCTCCAACACCCGGATGCGCAGGGCATTCTCCTGGAACACCCGTACGGCGCGGGTCATGATTCCAATCTCGTCGCCGCGTCCGGCACTGGCGATCTCGGCGTTCAGGTCGCCAGCCGCCAGCCGGCGCATGACCGAGGCCAGGGCCACGATGGGCTGCGCGACAAATCGCGATGTGCTCCAGGCGATGGCGCCGGCCAGCAGGATGGCGACGGTCCCTGCGACGATCGTCGCAAGCATGCCGCGATCATTGTGGACCAGGGCGTCGGAGCGCGCTTGACCAGCGAAGCGCGCCACCAACAGGCCGGCGCTCCGGGCCTCGTTGCGAACCTGGTCGCGCGCGTCGCTCAAGGCGTCGCTCGCTTGACGGAACCTGGCGAATGCCGCCCGGTAGCCGGCGATCTGATCGCTGACCGTCAGGGGCATAGCCTTGGCCCGCAGCCCCACGGACGCCGGGAGAACCCGAGAGAGTCGGGAGAGTTCGTCCAGGATGTGGCCGACAGAGCCGGCGACCTCGGCCGACGGTGACAGGCGAAACGACAAGGTCTGCGCCTCCAGGGTGGCAACACGCTCGGCGAAACGCTTGGACAACGCGGCGGCATTTTGCAGCAAACCGGTTGCTGCCTGAATGTCGCTGGCGTCATGGACAACGTGCCCTTCCACTTCACCCAACATGGCCTCGAGGCGCTCGACCGTATCCCCGACGGCGGCGAGATACCGCAAAGCCTCGCCTCCCCGGAGCTTGGGCGCCTCGCCAAGATGCTCGACCGCCACGCTGGCAGCGTCGAGCGCCGCGGCCAACTGGTCAAGGGCCTCTCTCTCCTGCGGTGTCCCCATCAACTCGCGCAACTGTTCGACCACGGGCCGCAGTGCCGCGCTGGCGTTCCGTGCCGCAGTGCCTGCCGTCCCGTCACCGGTCACCAGCATCCTGGCCACGTTGGCGGTGACGATCCGTTCGCCGTTGCGCAGGATATCCAGGATGCGATGGGCGCTTTCGATGTCGCTCACCCGCGCCTGGTGCTCAGCGGTGCGGGACTCAAGCCCCTTCAACCCATCGGCGATGCCCTGTTCGACGAGGATCGTCGCCTCTCGCATCCGCCTATAGTGGGCTGTCATGTTCTCCGTTTCGCCATCCATGGTCAGGCTCGCCGCCCGCAAGGCGGCGATCGCCGTCGCGAGCCTTTCCAGACTGCCCTTGAGCGATTGCGCCTCCGCCACCGCAATGGCGGAGAGGCCGGCGATAGCCGTCGCCACCATGCTTTCGGCCTGGGACAGGCTTTCCTGGTCACGGGTGGCAATGAAGTTTTCCACCCGTCCGGTAGCCCCGTTGACCGAGGCC
Organism: Pseudomonas sp. NFACC37-1; assembly: GCF_900101575.1. Classification (NCBI taxonomy): domain Bacteria; kingdom Pseudomonadati; phylum Pseudomonadota; class Gammaproteobacteria; order Pseudomonadales; family Pseudomonadaceae; genus Pseudomonas; species Pseudomonas sp. NFACC37-1. Next base: position 29,392 of record NZ_FMUZ01000011.1, read on the forward strand.
AGAATTTCCGCGGAATGGCTGGCGGAATCCACCGCACGTACCATGCCGCGCAGACCGTAGAGGTTCACCAGCGACACCGCCAGCATCAGGAACACCAGCGCGGCGACCGCCAGGCCAATCCTGACGGCAATGGGCCTGTCAGTGGCGGGTTTGAATGTCGACATGGCGCCTCGCCCCCGGTCCGCCACTACGGCTTCGTCACCTCCGGCAACGGCGTCGGCGCCGCCGTATTGTTGATGGCCGCGTCGATCATCGCCACCACGGAAGCCTGGTCATAGGAAGGATTCGCGGCGCCGCCCACCGGCATGGTGGCGAGCCAGGCGTCCAGGTCTTTCCCATCGATACGCACCAACGGCACTTCGACGAACTTCGGCACCTGCTTGCCCGCCAGAATCTGCTGGGCCACCCAGAACCCCACCTGGGAGACGCTTGGGGAGGCGGAGACCGAGACGGTCTCGTAGCCATTGGCATCGCGCTCCTGTTTCCACAGGGCAAGTTCGTCCTGACGATTTCCCATCACGATGATCGGCAAAGGGCGCCCTGCCGCCTTGAACGCCATGGCCGCGCCATAACCGTCGCCCCCTTGAGTCGCGACGGCATCGATGCTGGGCAGCGACGGCAGCGCCAGCGCCACCTCCTTGCGTGCCACGGAAGCGGTCCAGTTGCCGTAGACGGTCTTGGCGAATTTCAGGCCCGGATAATCACTGGCGGCCTTGCGAATGCCGTCGCTGATGTTTTTATCGGTGGCATCGCCGGCAATGCCGCGGATCTCCAGCAGCGTTCCGTTCCCCTTGAGGCGCTCGGCGATGTAATCCATTTCCACGCGTCCCATGGCGGACCAGTTGTAATCCACGGTATAGACGCAGCTTTCGGTGACGAGGCTGGCCATGACCACCACCACGATGCCGGCGTTGCAGGCGTCGCGGATCACCCCGTTAAGGGCCGTGTCGGACGCGGCCAGGATGACGATGGCGTTCACGCCGTTGACGACCATGTCCTGGATATGGGCCGCTTGTTCCGACGCCGAGTTGTTCGCGCTGACCACCGGAGCCTCGCGGATCAAGCCATCCTTTTGCGCCTGGGCCGCAATCTCCTGCCAGTTGCGCACCATCACCTTGCGAAAATCGCTGCCCGCGTAGGAATTGCTGAAAGCAATGCTATAGCTTGCGGTAGGGGCGCGGGCGACGCCGCCGTCGGCTGCGTGGACTGGACTGGCGGCAACCATCGCCAGCCCGGTCACATAGCCAGCGAAGCGCCACAAGCTTTTGTGGATCGGTTTGGTGTTCATGTTGTTCTCCATCGTGCTTGGGATTTACCAAAAGTAATCCACCTGCACCTGCCGACAGCCTGGATCGACTGTTTGATCTGGTTTGGAGAAGTCGGCCTGCAGATTGGAGATCGTCGTCCCTGTGAAATTGGAGCAGGTATTCAACTTGAGCTCGTAGTCGAGCGGCCTTTAGCGGCCAGACCAAAAGTCTCACGCAAATGCTCACGAACTGACGATGGGTCGCCCAGGGATCAAAATGCGCCGATGGACACCTGTTACCAGATTGCTCATTCGGTCATTCCAACAATGGAACCGGACATGTAGAACCAGACACATACAGACTCCTTCCCTTGGCGGCCGATCACTGAAACCCATACATTGCCTGCAGTGGCAATGAGCATAGTCGCAACGAGCCCGCTTCGCTCGCGGCCGTGGAGGATTTCAGCCAACTGAGCGCCCCCACACGGTCACGCCGGCTACAACATCTGGATGGGCGAGCGCGGCATCAAGCTTTAGTCCCTGCTGGATTTGGGTATTGCTATGCGGTTGCTGGTCTTGACCTCGCGCAAGGCCAGACTGGACTGGATAGAGGCAATACCCACCTGGCGCCGTAGTACCTGCTCGATAAAGTCACTGTAGCTATCAAGATCCTCTGCCAGCACTTGCAGCACGTAATCGGCATCCCCGGTGATCTTGTGACAAGACAACACTTCAGGCAATTGCGCAATCACCGCTTCGAAGGCGTCAGGCGCGTGATCGGCGTGGGTGGAAAAACGGATGTGCACGAACGCCATGATATCCAACCCCAGCATTCGGCGATCAAGGTTGGCCTGATAGCCCTTGATCACGCCCGCTTCCTCCATCCTCTTACGCCGTCGCCAGCAAGGCGTAAGGCTTAACGACAGGCGCTCACTGAGCTCGGCGTTGGAAATGCTCGCATCATCTTGCAGCAACTTGAGTATCGCCAAGTCAGTCTCGTCGAGACTGATACGCTTGGATGATTTTTTCTGCATTTCGCAATTCCTGAGCAAAAACATCCGAAAAATCTAGCAGACCACGAATATAAAGCAAAGAAAGCGCCCCCGTAGCGGAACAGAATATTTGCACTGATTCAAATTGACGGATGCGCAGAATGTTTACAGTTTTCAGTGATTCCCATCGTTTGCACCATGGCACCGAATTGAAAGACGGCGTACTCAAGCCGTCATTCGAACAACCCAGCCGGGCCGATACTGTCCGTGATCGGGTCAAGCAGGTAGGTCTTGGCCTGATCGTCGAACCACGAGCATTTGACCGGGCGTGTTACGTCAATGCGCACAGCGAGCGCTACGTCAGTTTCCTTGAAAGCGCATGGTCACAATGGTGTGCGACTGGGCGTACTCACGATGCCTTGCCGCTGGTATGGCCAGTGCGCGATTTGTCCAACGATCAAGTCCCGACTTTCATCGACGGAAAACTCGGTTTCTTCGCCATGGATGCCGGGTCCCCGATTACTGCGACCACATGGCAAGCGGTAAAGACCAGCGCAGACATCGCCCTCACCGGCCTGGCGCTGATCGATGAAGGCCACGACAGTGCCTTCGCCCTGTGCCGCCCGCCCGGGCATCACGCAGCACGTGAATACATGGGCGGCTATTGCTATCTCAACAACGCTGCCATTGCCGCACAACAGGCCATCACTCAAGGCGCGAAACGTGTCGCGGTACTGGACGTCGACTTCCATCATGGCAACGGCACTCAAAACATCTTCTACGGGCGCAGCGACGTCATGTTCGTGTCGCTGCATGGCGAACCCACGGTGTCTTATCCGTACTACTCAGGTTTCAGTCACGAAGTCGGCGCCGGCCACGGCGAAGGTTACAACCTCAACTACCCGTTGCCGAAAAACACCACCTGGGAAAGCTATCGCAATGCCCTGCTCCACGCCTGCAAGAAACTCCAGCAATTCGCCCCTGAAGTGCTGGTCATTTCACTCGGCGTCGACACGTTCAAGGACGACCCCATCAGCCACTTCCTGCTGGAAAGCGAAGATTTCATCGGCATCGGCGAGCTGATAGCGGGTGTGGGCTGCCCCACTCTGTTCGTGATGGAGGGCGGCTATATGGTCGATGAAATTGGAATCAATGCGGTCAATGTGCTGCATGGTTTCGAGAGCAAGCGCACCTGAACCGTCCCCTGCCCCGCAATGTTTCTACTACTGAACCGGAGAATAAAAACATGACTCTTTTTATAGACGTCGATCATGCCGCACGCCTGTTCGCCACGGTGGGCATCCGCCGGGCAATCCGCGAAATGGCCGATTACATCGAAGCTGACTACTCACGCTGGGCGCAGTTTGATAAATCGCCCCGCACCGCCAATCATTCGGCCAACGGTGTGATCGAGTTGATGCCGACCGACGATGGCCAGCAGTACTCGTTCAAATACGTCAATGGTCATCCGGACAACGGTCGAAGCAACCTGCTGACAGTCATGGCCTTCGGTGTCCTGGCCGATGTCCACAGTGGTTATCCAACCCTGCTCAGCGAACTGACGCTGACCACCGCGGTACGCACCGCAGCGACCTCGGCCCTGGTCGCGAAGTCCCTGGCGCGTCCAGATGCAAGCAGCATGGCAATCATCGGCAATGGCGCCCAGAGCGAATTCCAGGCCCTCGCCTTCCATGAAATGCTCTCTATCAAGGAACTGCGGATATTCGATATCGATCGTGACGCCTCGCTCAAGCTCAAGCGCAACCTGTCCGCATTCCCGGATCTCGAGGTGATTCTGGCCAGCTCTGCACAGGAAGCGGTCAAGGGCGCAGACATCGTCACCACGGTCACCGCCGATAAAGCCTATGCAACGATTCTGACGCCCGAGATGATCGAACCCGGCATGCATATCAATGCCGTAGGTGGGGACTGTCCGGGGAAAACCGAACTGCACGCCGAGATCTTGCGCAATGCCCGGGTCATCGTTGAGTTTGAACCTCAGACCCGGATCGAGGGTGATATCCAGCAATTGGGAGCCGACTTCCCTGTCGTCGAGTTTTTCCGGATTGTTCAGGGCGCAATCCAGGGCCGCGAGAACGACGCACAGGTCACCGTGTTCGATTCGGTGGGTTTTGCCCTCGAAGACTTTTCGTCGCTGCGCTACGTGCTGGACCTGGCGCAGGAGCATGCAATCGGTGAGCGCATCCATCTGGTGCCGACACCCGCCAACATAAAAGACCTCTACCAAATTCTCGACCGGCAACCAGCGATCGCCCCTTCACGCCCGCGCGCAGTGAGTTGAAAGCCATAGGTGATGCCCCTGAGCAGAGTGCCAAGGGGCAACTCCCCCCTGCGAGTACGCGGCAAATCTCGCCGTCCGCAAGCCACCACCGTCAATAGCCGCTGCATCCCTAACAAGTACGCAAGACATCCACCTTTCTGCCAAAACTCAAAAACATAAAATCAAGAGGTTTTGTAATGAAATCAATCCCATCAGGGCTGACTGAACAGCCGGCGCTGCAGCGCACGCTCAGCAACCGTCACATTCAATTAATGGCCATGGGAGGTGCCATCGGTACGGGCCTGTTCATGGGTTCCGGGAAGATCATCGCCCTCTCTGGCACGTCGATCATCCTCATCTATATGATCATCGGTCTGTTTGTTTATTTCGTCATGCGTGCCATGGGCGAAATGCTGCTCTCCAATTTGAACTTCAAAACCTTCGCAGATTTTGCCGGTGCCTACCTTGGCCCACGCGCGGCATTCTTTCTTGGCTGGTCGTATTGGCTGAGCTGGAGCGTTGCGGTGATAGGCGACGCCGTCGTTGTCGGCGGATTTTTCCAGTATTGGTTCCCCGATGTACCTGCCTGGATACCGGCCATCGGTATGCTGATGACACTGTTCGCATTGAATGTACTGACGGTCAGGCTTTTTGGTGAGGTAGAGTTCTGGTTCGCGATCATCAAGATCATTGCCGTCGTCACCCTGATTGGCGTCAGCCTGGTGCTGATTGCCAGCTCCTTTGTCTCACCCAGCGGTGTCACTGCCTCTCTGAACCATTTGCTGGATAAACAAGCCGCCTTTCCCAACGGTCTGTTCGGTTTCTTTGCCGGTTTCCAGATGGCAATCTTCTCCTTTGCCGGCACCGAACTGATTGGTACCGCAGCCGCCGAAACCCGTAACCCTGAGAAGACCCTGCCGAAAGCCATCAACTCGATTCCGCTGAGAATCATCCTGTTTTATGTGCTGGCACTGGCCTGCATTATTGCAGTGACTTCCTGGCAACAGGTTTCGCCCAGCAAAAGCCCTTTCGTCGAGCTGTTCCTGGTTGCCGGGTTTCCCGCAGCAGCAGGCATCGTCAACTTTGTGGTGCTGACGTCTGCCGCTTCCTCGGCCAACAGTGGCGTATTTTCGTCTAGCCGCATGCTGTTTGGCCTGGCCAATCAGGACAACGCCCCAGGGATTTTCCGACGTCTGTCGGGCAATAGCGTGCCTCTGCTGAGCCTGGCGTTCACCACATTGCTAATGCTGGTGGGCGTGTTGCTGCTTTTCATCGTTCCTGAAGTGATGACCGCATTCACCATTGTTTCTACTGTATCGGCCATCCTGGTGATTTTTACCTGGTCGACCATCCTTGCCTCGTATATCGCCTACCGCAAAAAGCGACCTGAGCTGCACGCCAAATCGGCTTACAAAATGCCCGGCGGCGTGCCAATGGCGTGGTTTTCCCTGGCGTTTCTGGGCTTTGTTCTTTGTCTGCTGGCATTGAGACCTGACACTCGTATTGCCTTGCTGGTCATGCCAGGGTGGTTCATTTGGTTGGCAATTGCTTATCAGGTGACCGATGCCAGGAAGACAAAATCCGCGCCTGGCAACAGCGAAGGTAACGCGCCTCCCCCGCGCAACATCACGCAGAGCGCGAACATCTCGTAAGCTGATTGCGGATAGATACCGAGAGAAGTACGGGTTGATCCGCCTCAGGGGCAGGTAGCCAGGGGCCAACCGACGCGCGCTGCACGCAGCAGGCTGGCCCTGACAACCAAGCGGTGAAATGGGGCAATAACGAAGATGTAGGCCCGGCCTAGTCGGTTGTGGCACTGGACCACGGTTGAAAAAACGAGTTGGCGACTGCCTTCTGGCTCTGTCTCCCCAGCACATAGGATCGATAGCCGGAAGTCGAGGTGCTTGTCGTCCTCTCCCAACACGATTTCAGTCTGGTTGGTGCTGTAGACCTTGAAGGGTCCAATCCGATGAGCAAGTGATGCCAGATGTCTGGCTGTCTTGAGACCAAAACAAGCAACGGCAATGTCTCGGACTTTCATCAGCCAGCCGATCCAGGATGGCTGGTGAGAGAGGATGAAGCGAGCCAGCAAATCCGGATCGCTGGATGTGCCCGCCGGGAGCCGAATCGCAAAAGCGTCCGCCAGGTCCATCGACTTGTAAAGGTGGGTGATGCCGGACCTCGAAGGGACTGGCACGGACATTATGAGCTCAAATTCTCGGGGCATCGGGGATCTCTCCTGAGTGCTGACGACTGATTGGACGACATGCCATGTCGCGTTTCTGGTTGCGATGGTTTGTCGTGAAACGTTCCTTGTCGCCCTGTGGGTGCGTGCCTGGTTTAGAAGTGGCTGGATGTTGTTGAGGCGCCCACTTTTCCTTGTCGGATACTGAGCCCGATCAAGGCATCATAGTGCGCTTGCTGTCCAGCGGGCAGAACAGGGCACAATGTCGCACGGCGCTTATCGATATCGAACCAGGATTCAACCAACCATCCCACCAGATAGAGCGCCGAAAGGCATCCGCCCGCGGTTGCAATGTTTCCCTGGCATACAAGAGGCTGATCCACGGGCTCGAGCCCCAGTGCTTGCAAGCTCGATCGTGCATCCGGGTGTGTAGTTGCCTGGCCGCTGAGCAGCCCGAGCCGTTCGAGAATGAAAGCGCCGGCACATATGGAGCCGATCCGCTGGCGCCTGGCGTCAAGTTCAAACGACGGCAGGAAATCCGGGGCGGCAAGTGCAGCGGGTACCCCTTCCTTGCCGCTGACGAACAATACCGCGTCGGCACTATTGGCCTCGGAAAGCGGACCGTGCACCGAAACAGGCAGACCGTGCGCCGACCGCACGACAGCACTGGAACCCAATATTCGGACGTGCCAGTCCTCAGTGTTGCGGCCTAGAATGTCCCACATCAGGAACAGGTCGATATCCGTGAATTGGTCGAAAGCAACCAGAACGATTTTCTTCAAGGCCAACTCCATGAAAAGTGCTGGCGTGCTAAACGCAACGGCCATCTTTGCGGGTGTTCGCAGCGTATCAACCGGTTGTGCACCATACACAGTCTGTATGGCACTCACTCTGGAGCGAAATAACGGGTGAAAAAACTAACTCGTCACCATTGGATCGCGGCTGGTTTTGAGGCCCTCGACCAAATAGGGCATGTTGGCGTTTCGGCCGAGAGTCTATCGCGCCGATTGGGTGTGACCCGCGGATCGTTCTATCACCATTTCCGCAATCGCGAAGACTTTGTCCGCACCTTGCTGACCGCTTGGGAAGAAGACTACACGGAGCGCATGCTCGCTTATGCGGCCCAGGGTCGCAGCGCGGGCGAAATCTTGAAACGCTATTTGAGTATTGCCGCGGAGAAACAACCGGGGCGGGAAGTTTCCATCCGAGCCTGGTCGCTGCACGACCCGTTGGTAAGCGAGTTTCAGCAGCGTGTTGACACAAGACGACTGGACTTCGCGATACGGTCGTGCCGCCGCTTGGTGCCTATGCCAGGTGAAGCAGAAGTGATTGGTCAGCTAGCCCATCTGTGCCTGATTGGTGGTCAACAGGCAGGGCTGCGGCGTGATGCCGCTCGCTTCAACGGTTTCCTGCATCGAGCCTTTTCACTTTTCGAAGGAGCTCTTGCACCGTGGCGGGCCGATTCCCGCTCCCAAGCCGTCGATGACATTTAAGAACCCATCGACATGCAGTGCGGCATTCGGCTCAAGCCGGATTGGAAACAGCCAACTTGAGCCCAAACGCGACAAAAACACCGCCCGTGAGTCGGTCAAGCGCCTTCAGGGCCGCCGGGCGCTTCAGGAAATTGCTCAGCGGCACCGTAGCCGCTACCAGAATGCCGAACCAGGCCAGCGTCAACAGCACGTGTAACACCGCAAGGAAGAAGGAGTAACTGGCCACGCTCGCGCCACTCGGGACAAACTGGGGGAGAAACGTGATGTAGAAGACACCTATCTTGGGGTTCAGCAGGTTCGTCAATAAACCGCGAATAAAGGCGCCACGGGCAGGGGCCGCCATGTTCTCGTTCCCCTGCCCTTGCAGCGTCGTCCTGGGTCGCATCAGCAGTTTTACACCCAGCCAGACGAGATACGCGGCACCGACAATTTTCAGCGCCAGGTAAGCCCACTCCGAAGCTTGCAACAGGGCACCGAGGCCCAGTGACACCGCGGCTCCCCACACCAGACACCCGAGCACGATACCGATAGCAGCCATCGCCGCCGAACGTCGACCGCCGGTCGCTGTAGCACGAAGCACCATGGCGGTGTCCACGCCGGGGGTCACCGTGAGCACTGACGCGGCAGCGATGAAGGCAAGCAGCAGGGATAGGTCGTTCATTTGGATGTCCAGGGCAGTCGGCAGCCGTATGGTTAGCCACTCTAGTTAGCCACTTGGCGTTCGGTCAAACGTTCTGTAGTCCGTTGGCCGAGGACATGTACACCAGAAACATCTGAGCTACGATCCCCAGATCAAAAGACACCACATCGAATCCGATAGTCAGGTTGGCTCACGGCCGCGTCAAGAATGAAGGTGGCGGCTTTCGCAAGCGCCACCCCCATTCTGTTTGCAGCCTCTAGCGTTGCGCCGGGGCGCCTTCTAGAGCGCCTTCTCGGCGTTAAAACCGTCGAAGTTTTCGAAGACCCCCATAAAGCCCGGGACAGTCGACTCCCGTGCCCAGTCGCGCTGGAGCTCGCAGTACATCTGCACACGGCTGATAAGTTTCGCGCCCGCCTGTTCGATTCGACGAAGGGCGGCCTCGTGCGCGGCGACTGACGTACCACCGACCGCATCGACCGGCACATACACTTCATAGCCTTCCTGGATCGCGTCCAGTACAGGGAAAGTCAGGCAGGCTTCGGTCCAGAGCGCGGTCATGATGAGCTTGCGGCGGCCGATGCCCTTGACCGCCTGCTTGAACTCAGTGTCCTCCCAGCTATTGATCGAGGTACGGTCATAAGTCGGCAGATGGCCGAGCACGTCCTGCAACGCTTGAATCGGCGGTTTGTTGCGACCGGTCGCGACGTTGACCGTCGAATGAATGATAGGAAGGTTGTAGTTGACGGCCGCCTTGGCAACGCTCGTGATGTTGAACACGAGCTCGTCACGGGGCATCGAGCGAATCGAGGAGACCTGGATCGGCTGATAATCGATGATGATCAGCGCGCAATTCTCAGGCGACAACAGGTGGTCGGTATGGGGGTTGCGGATAGTCTCGCTTGTCATTGTCTGGTCCTGTTCTCAGTTGTCATACACGGTGCCAGAGAGCCAGCGCGCACTCGGATAGACGGGCATGGCCCTGACGAAGTGTCTACTGATGTTGTCAGTGGATGGGGTGTTTCCAGGCAGCATTCGCAACTGGCGACATTGCCCGGAAGCGAGGATTATGCTGTTGCCATTTTCGCCGCAGTAGTCGCAACACGAGGCTAGCTGTGTCGCACAAAGAGGAACGCTGACTTGGATATGGAAGAACTGCAAACATTCGTGGAAGTGGCTGACGCAGGGGGCGTTTCGCCTGCGGCGCTCCGGCTTGGCGTATCCAAGTCGATCGTCAGCCGCAGGCTCGCCCGGCTTGAAGCGGAACTTGGCATCCAGTTGCTTGCACGAACCACGCGCGGGGCCGCCCTCACTGAAGCCGGGGCCACGTTCCGAGATTACGCGGCCAGGGTCTGCGCCGAAATCGAGGCAGCCAGAGAAACGATCCTGCCGACAGGCGCCCTTCGTGGTCGCTTACGCGTCGCGGCGCCGCTGTCTTTTGGCCCTACCCATTTCGCGCCCATGCTCGCGCAAATGGCACACCGCCATCCCGAACTTCATATCCAGACCTGCTACAGCGATCGCTTCGTCGATCTCATTGCCGAGGGATTCGATTGTGCGATACGCGTCGGGTATCTCCCCGATTCCAATTTGATCGCGAGGAAAATCGGCCCGATCTACACGAAGCTCGTCGCGAGCCCAGGCTACATAAAAGTGCACGGCGCACCAGAGACACCGGACGAGCTCATTGCCCATGAGGCTCTCCTGCAGGGTACCGAAGCGTGGCAATTCATGGAGGGTGACAAGATCATCACGGTTCGTCCGCAGGGCCGCTTCAAGGCGGACAACGGCATAGCGCTCGTGGCGGCCGCAACCGCGGGACTCGGCATCGCGTACCTACCGGATTGCCTGACTTATGAACATGTGAACTCAGGGGCGCTCGTGCCGATCATGACCCGCTATCCACCACCCCCGGCAGGTGTATACGTGGTCCGTCCGCCAGGCCAGCATCCGGCACGGAAGATACGAATGCTCACAGAGCTGCTGATTGAATCATTCGGACAGTCTCCGCACTTCGCGGGGCCCGCTCGTATTTGATTGCCGCAACGATCACCACTGGCCGCCCATGGCCACGGCGTGACTCAAGCGATTGAGGGCTACCTGTCGCCTGCTTCCGCTGACCCCCTGAACTCAATGGCCTACGGCGGGAGGTGATGCCAACCTGCCTGTACATTTTTTGAGCGCACGTTGAAACCCTTTGCCTACCTGGCATCAGCGCGGTTATCCACAGACATACTCACGGATTTCTTGGATAACTGAATGGGATCGTGAAGCACTCCTGTCGTAGCGAACCTATGGATTCGAGCCCGCCGTTACCGCACACCGTCATCAAAGCATCCAGCCGGGAGATGACCGACCGCGGGCCTTGCATACAAATATCCCTGCATCAGTTCGATACCCATGCCTAGCAGCGTCGAGCTTTCTTCACGAGTCTCGACACCTTCGGCGATGACCAGGATATCCAAGCGCCTGGCGACCAGGATGATGCCTTCGACGATCGCTTGTTTGACCGAGTCTCGATCGATGTCTCGGGTCAGTGCCATGTCAATCTTCAGCACCTGCGGCTGGAACATGGCCAGCAGGTTAAGGCCCGAATAGCCCGCGCCAAAATCGTCGACGGCGGTAATGAAACCCTGACGCTCGTACTCGACGAAAATCGATTTGAGGTGATCAGGGTCTACCACCTTCTCGCCTTCGGTCACTTCGAACATGAGCCTTTCTGGCGGGAAATGGGTCAGGCGCGCCGCTTCCAGGGTGGCCCGGATACACGTCTCTGGCCGGTACACGGCGTTGGGCAGGAAATTAATGCTCAGCAAGCAGTCGGGAATACCCAGCAGCCCCAGCCTTGCGGCTTCTTCGATGGCCTTCACCCGGCAAGCCTGGTCGAATCGGTAGCGGTTGCTGTCGTTCACGAGCCCCAGGATGTAGCCAGCCGATTCGCCATTGATGCCCCTGACCAACGCCTCATAAGCAAACGCAGTGCGTGTCCGGACGTTGAAAATAGGCTGGAAGGCCATGGTGAAATCAAACCCCAACGCCTCATGGTTGCGGCATTCGGCGCAGCCGAGCGATTGGAACGGAGGGCGTTTCGTCATCATAATATTCCGTGGCGGTCTTGATACATCCCTGCGGGTACAAGGAACTGTAGCCGACACCACTTGAATCGGCGCGGGCCGAAGTTTCTGAAGCGCTGTCGGCCGCCCCCGGACGCTCACGTTGATCGGTACGACATGCATACCTGGCCTTTACGGCTAAAATGCGTAGATTCCGCCACCCGCCGGGGGCGCTTCGTGAGGCCGCGTAGAACCGCGCAACCTCTCAGCGGATATGCAATCTTTTGACCGCCTAACGGTTTTAGCGTGATACACCTACGCCGTTAACCTTACTCGCCGATAAAGATGTGAATCCCATTGGAGCTGACGATGCCCCATCGCACACCCAGACTTCTCCTCGCAGCAGCTACTGCCACGCTGGTTATGTCCGTCACGGCCGCAGTAGGTCCGTTTACCCTGTTCTGGACGAACGAAACGCGTAACGACCGCAACGTGGTAGAAAAGCAGCTGGACGGCATTCGCACAGTACAAGGTTTGCTCGTGGATGCGGAGACAGGCGAACGCGGGTATGCATTAACGGGGATGGAGACATTTCTTCGCCCGTATTACGTCGCCACGTCGCAGCTTCCCAGCGCGATCAAGCTGCTTCGTGAAAACTATCGAAACGATTCGTCCGCTGAAATTGCCAAGGTGGAGGACTTCATAGAGAAGTCCGCACTAAAGCTGGACCACCTGGACATGGTGATCAATTTGCGCAGCACCCAAGGTGCTGCTGCGACGGTGGCCGAAATCGCTTCGGGTAACGGCAAGCACCTCATGGATCAGGTCCGCGACCTGGGAGGCGAGCTGATTCAAGCAGAAGTCGAGGAAGTGGCTGTTCTGGACAACCAGCTTAACGCCAACCTGCGTTGGGCCGTCGCCGTTTCCATCGCAAGCTTCCTGCTGACGCTTGTGCTGGGCCGTTTCATCTACGTGTCCATGCGTCAGACCATAAAACGCCAAGCCGAATCGACGGCTAGCGCACTGTCTTCAAGCACCCAACTGAGCAAAAGCCTGAAAAACCTTGAGCGGCGCAATGCAGAAATAGGCTTGCTCGCAGAAATGGCCCGTCTACTCCAGACCGAGATGAGCCAAGAGGAAACGCTCCAGTTGGTCAGCACTTACTGCCAACAGTTGCTGGACGGCAGTAGTGGAACGCTGTACCTGTACCGCAATTCGGCTGATGCTTTGCAACCGGCCGCAAGCTGGGGCCACGTCGAGCCTCAATCAGATGTCCTGATCGGTCCCAAAGACTGTTGGGCCATACGTCGAGGCCATGCCCATGTGGTTGAACATCGTCATGAGCTGCGCTGCGCCCACTACTCAGAAACATCAGAGTTCGACGATGGCGACATTCACTGGTGCCTGCCGCTGATAGCCTACGGAGAAACATTGGGACTCTTGCATATCCAGCATGCTGGCGGAAATGACGATAAGGAAGTCAACCGCCAGTTTGCGGAAGCTGCCGCGGAGCAAACCGCGCTAGCGTTGGCGAATGGCAGGATGCGCCAGGTCCTGCAAGTCCAGTCGATCAAAGACCCGCTGACGGGTCTGTACAACCGTCGCTTCATGGAGGAAACACTCAAGCGCGAACTCTCCAAAGCCACTCGAGACGCAGTGGACCTGAGCGTCATCATGCTCGACCTGGACAACTTCAAGAAGCTGAACGACATCCATGGTCATGCTGCGGGTGACGCGGTGTTGCGAAGCACGGCATCCTTGATCACGAAGTCAATCAGAGCCACCGATGTCGCCTGCCGCTTTGGTGGAGAAGAGCTGATCATCATATTGCCCGATTGCTCCATTGAAGACGCTCTCCTGCGAGCCGAATCCATCCGGGATTCGCTGGAAAACTTGAGCCCTACGGATGGAATGCAGACGTTCAGCGTTACCGCATCCTTTGGCGTGGCCTCGACGACGCGTAACGGGACCGATCAAACCTTATTGCTGCAAGCAGCGGACGCCGCGCTGTATAAGGCCAAGCGCGAGGGGAAAAACCGCGTAGCCTCGTAGCCGGTCATAGAGAAGGCAGAACGTAAGCATCCTCGGAACATCAGGCAGCCAAGGGCGCCCCCTCTTCGCAACGCCTGTATGACCTTGGACAAAGCGCCCCTGACACCCCCCAGCTCATCCGCGAGCAACGTCAGCACCCAAATACCCGATGAAGTCACCGCAACGGTGTGTTCCAGAGGGTGAAACACCTTCCCTTTCCCTCGGAGTTCGAGGGGTTCGATCTGAACCCAACGTCCACCGACAATTAATCCTTTTAAATACAATCACTTACATGATCATTGAGTTTATTCTATAAAAATATATTGCGCGCAAACATTTTAGACGATAACTTTGTCGCAGTTGATTAGCGCGCAAGCATTTACCGCGCATCACAATCACTGGGTAACCCGCCCTTTTCTTCTCTTACAGGTAGTCACTCATGAAAAAGATTCTTTCTGGTCTGGCCCTCGCCACCGCTTTCGCAGCCACTGGTTTTGCAAACGCGGCTGACGTCAAACCTACAGTGGTCTTGGTCCATGGCGCTTTCGCCGACTCATCGAGCTGGAACGGCGTAGTCAAAATTCTGGAAAAAGACGGCTATCCGGTCATTGCGGCGGCGAACCCGCTGCGCGGCGTCAGCAGTGATGCACAATCGGTGGCAAGCATCGTCAAGAGCATCAAGACACCGGTGGTTCTGGTCGGCCACTCCTATGGCGGTGCGGTGATCAGCGAGGCGGCGTATGGCAATCAGAACGTGAAGGGCCTGGTGTACGTAGCGGCGTTCACCCCGGAAACTGGCGAAACCGCGGCAGAACTGTCTGGACGATTCCCGGGGGGCACCCTGGCCTCGGCCTTGTCGGCCCCGGTCGAACTGGCCGATGGCGGCAAGGATCTCTATATCCAGCAGGATAAATTCCACGACCAGTTCGCAGCCGATGTGCCTGAGGCTGAGGCTCGCCTGATGGCGGCCGGCCAACGCCCCATCACCGTCGCCGCGCTGAACGAAGCCGCCACGGATCCTGCCTGGAAAACCATTCCGTCCTGGTTCGTATACGGCGACAAGGATAAGAACATTCCCCCTCAGGCCATGGCGTTCATGGCCGAGCGTGCGCACTCCAAACAGACCGTCGTGGTTAAAGGTGCCTCCCATGTGGTGATGGTTTCCAACCCGAAGGTGGTGGCAAACCTGATCGAGAAAGCTGCGCAATAAATGTAATTGGCAACACGAGGCCCGCGCATGCGGGCTTTTTGCCGTTGTCCGTGAAGTCGAGTTTTTCGCCAGCCTGGTGGCAACGCTCATCGCTCGGAGAAAAAGGCCTCCCGTGCCGACGGCTCCTCAGCGACGTGATGACCGCTGTCAATGCCTGCGCCAGTGACTTTCCGTTCTGCCCACTGCCTTGATGAGACGTGACAATAGGGCCTAGGATCGCAAAGACGGGAACAGACATGCAGAGGAGAATCAGCCCCATGCCCCCGCACCTTGCCGATCTTTATAGCGACTACATCGCCTGCCTGAATGCACAGGACTGGGAAAACCTAGGCCATTTTGTGCACCCAGATGTGGTTCACAACGCGAGACCATTGGGGTTGCACGGCTATCGAAGCATGCTGGAAGCGGATTATCGGGCTATCCCCGACTTGCGCTTCGCCATTGAATTCCTGGTGATCGACCCACCTAAGTTGGCAGCTCGCCTGGCCTTCAATTGCACGCCGGTTGGGGAATTCCTGGGCCTGGCGGTGAATGGGACACCCATCTCCTTCGCCGAAAACGTTTTCTACGGGTTCGAGGACGGCAGGATCCGCGAGGTCTGGTCGGTCATCGACAAGGCAGTGATCGAAGCTCAGCTCCGATCAGGGTAGCGGATGCCTCAAGGCTGCAGGTTATCCAGGGCCTCCATGCTGGTGTGAAGCCTGCTCCGTTCCCATGGGTGACGGAGCAGAGCATAGACAAAGCCTGACCAGAACTTATGCCATGGGTGGGTGGCTGAGCAATCAACCACCTCGCTTTCCCAAGCTCTAGATCATCGGTGAACTGCTCACCACCCGCAGCGCCAACCCCTCGAACGCATCCAGCGTAATGGTGAATTCGCCCTCCAGCGTGAGATCACCTTCAACCCGTTCATTGATGATGTCGACTACCGGCCCGGGCGCGATATTGGGCAGGTGCAGGGTTTCAGTGATCGGGGTCGAACCGAAGTTCAGCGCGGTGATTTGCGTACCTTTGCCTGCCGGCAGTTCGTGAACCATGATCAACAGTCCCGGATGCTCGACGTCCGGAATCAGTATCTGGCGACTGGCGGCGATGTCATAGGCACGGCGCGCAGCGAGAATCTTGCGCAGCTGCGAGACGAACGAATCCGGATCTTTCAACTGGCTTGGCAAGCTGCCATACAGGGTCTTCGGACGCGGCATCTGGCCGGCCGAAAATGCCGCATCAGGGTTGAGGTCAACCAGATCGTAGGCACCGCGATGAATCCAACGCGTGTCGCCGTCGCCCATCAAATGCTCGACCTGTTCGGCCGGCAACGGCAACGCGCCGACCAGGTCCCAGCCAGACAATGCGAAGACGCCGGGTTGCATCGCGTTGTACATCACCAACAGCAGATGAACCTGGCGAATCTGCTGGATATCTGCCGTCGTAATGGTTTCGAGATCGCGAATCCCCAACGCCGCCGTGATGATGCTCGCGGTGGTGCAGGACACGCCGTTGGTGACGAATTTCAGATTGTAAGGCGCATGCTCGCCAGTGAGGCGCTCGTACATCTGCTCGCGGATGTGCTCGCGCAGGATGCTGCCGGGAAAGGTCTGGCCTTGATAGAGGTAAGTATCGTGGGCGTGCAGGGTCCAGAAGTGCACCAACTCCAGGGTCAACTCATCATGATTCTGCAGCGCATGAATCAGCGAGCCCGGATCGATGCCGAGGGTGTGCATCTGCCGCAGCATCAAGCGCAGGAATTCGGCATCGCCCATCAGCAAAGCATGCTGGTAGGCGGGTCGGGTGATGAAGTCGTAAGAGAGATCCGCCCCTCCATGGGACATGGCGGCGATATCGTCTACGGTCAGGTTCAGTTCCTGGAAACTGAAGCCGCCGGCCTTGCGAATCGCTCCAGCGAGCAACTGGTTCCCGGTGATCGATAGCGGATGGCTTTCGGACCAGGCGGTACCCTCGAGCTTGCGCTCCACGCCAAGAAATCCGTTGGCGTCCAGACGGAGGATTTTCGCCCCCGAGACATCGATGGCATGCAGCGCGTCCCCAATGACCATCTGCTGAGCGGCAAAGGTCGGGTCCAGCCAGTTCAGCGAAGGTTGCCCTTCCTTGAAGTAATGCAGATAGACCCAACGGCGCGGCTTGCCGTCAACGCCCATCACCACCGGTGTCGCACTCCAGTCGGTTTCCTTGACGCCTGGTTCGAAGAAGATCACCCGTTGCAACTGCCCGACGATGTAATGCTTGTCCCGCAGAATGTCGACCTGCTGCGGGGTGAGGTTCTGCGCATCGCGCCCCTCGGCAATGTCGGGCAGCAGCGGCCAATCGTCCTCGCGGATTTCCACCATGTGGTAGAGCCCCGGATAATCTTCATACGCCATCTCGGCCAAACGAAAATCCGCGCCTTTGCCGGTATGGGACGGGATGACATCCTCGATGACGACCGCATTGTGCGCGGCGGCCATTCGGGTCAATGCTTGCAACTGCGCCTCGGTGCCCAATTGCGGGTCGAGTTCGAAACTGATGCGGTCAAAATTGCCGTCAATCGTAGGTGTGTAGTCAGTGCCCGAAAGACCACCGGACCTTTTCAAAGGGCCATTGTGGATGCCCTGGATACCGATTCTCGACAGCGCATGCCATAAGGTTTCATCCCCCAGCGCTTCGAGCACAGTGCCATTTTCGCCGGTAACGATGGAGGCCGGATACGCGGTGAACCACACCGAAGCCAATGCCGAGGCGTCGCGAGGCCGAGTATGGGCATAGGGCTGCTGCCACATTCGGCCCTGGCCCGAGTAGAGCTTGGCGCGCTTCCTCGCAGCATTGAGCATCGATTGTTCGACCAGCCAGTCGACATGATTTTTCTCGGCTGCCGTCATGGACACAATCACCTCCGTCATGGAAAAACCGCAGTCGCCCCTCTCCAATCGAAGCGCCGCTCGTTTTCATATGAGGCCACCACACGACATTCGTTGCATCGAATCAGGAGAAAGCCTGCGAGGTGCAATCGGCCAGGTCAGAGCGAAGCTCGATCGGCTGCAAACAAGCTGCGGGGGCTCATCGTCAATGCCGCCGCAGTTCGGCCGGCCCTACCTGGCGCCATTCATTCCACAGGCTCACTGCTTCGACGTGCCTGTCGACTGGCCCCTGGCGGCTGGCCATTGATGCGCTTGAATGCACGGCTGAATGCCGCTTGTGAGGTATAGCCCAAGCGTTGTGCGACAGCATCGATCGACAGGTTGTCCTGCGTCAGCCACTGGCTGGCGATCCGCATCCGCAGTTCGGTGGCGTATCGCAATGGAGGTACGCCAATGGTGGCTTGGAACCGTTGGGCGAACACGGAGCGCGAAACGTGGGATTCGGCCGCCAGCTCGGCCACCGTCCACTCGCGCCCGGGTTGGCGATGCAACGCAAGGATAGAGCGTGCCAGGCGCGGATCGCGCAGCGCAGCCATGAGCCCTTGCGCACTTTCCGAGCCATGCTCGACCCATCCCCGTACGAACAAGGAGGCAGCGACTTCCGCAAGCCGAGCCATGATCCCGGCATACCCGATGCGTCCGGCGCAGATCTCACGCTTGATTGAATCGAGTATCGCTCCCAGCCCTGGATAACGTTGACCACTGGTGTCCGCCACCATGACATTCGGCATCAGCTTGCCTAACGCCCGCATGCCCCCCAGGTCGAACTCCATGCAGCCATAGAACAGGATCGTACTGGGCGTGGAAAGTGTGCTCGGACAAGTGTTCACACCGCTGACAGCCTCGCCCAAGGGAGCGGCATCAAGTTGGTCGATATTCTGGACCGTGACATCCAGGGCGGATAGCAGTTCGTGCCCATGGCCTTGCGGCACCAACACCGCGTCACCTGTCGAGAGGTGATGCATCGCGCCATCGCCCGTACGCAGGATAGCCGTACCCACCGCCAGATAATGAAAGTAGGCATGGCCCGATTTGTGTTCGAAACCCAAGCCAAAGCTCGGGCCCGTTTGAATACGGCGGTACTGAACACCGCGCAGCCGCATCCCCGTGAGCAGTTCGCTAATCAGCTCAGAAGACAGAGCGAATGGTCCTGATTCCGTCATGTTAGGTGTTTCGATCAAAAGACTAAGACTTAGCATCATAGATCATCCTGACGCTCAGCCCTAGAGTGTGTCTCACAATCACTTTCCAAGGATTCTTGAGATGAGTAGCGATGTTCTTGACGCTGCACCTGGCAGCGTTGCTGGAGTAGAGCCGGCCACCCCGGCATGGACGGCGGTTTTCTCCCTGACCATGGGGGTCTTCGGCCTGCTGACGGCCGAATACCTTCCTGCCAGTTTGCTAACCCCCATGGCCTCTGATTTGAACGTGTCCGAAGCGCTGGCCGGACAGGCCGTGACCGTCACCGCCGTGGTTGCGTTGTTTGCCGGGCTCCTGGTACCCGGCCTGACCCGCCAGCTCGACCGCCGTACCGTCTTGCTCGGTTTCTCCGCGCTGATGATCGCCTCCAACCTGCTCGTTGCCCTGTCATCGAGCCTGGCGGTCCTGCTGTTGATGCGGGTGCTGCTTGGCATCGCGTTGGGCGGGTTCTGGAGCATGGCGGCAGCCGTGGCCATGCGGCTGGTACCGGCCAAGTTCGTACCTCGTGCGTTGTCCATCATCTTCAGCGGCATCGCCGTGGGAACAGTGGTTTCCGTGCCGCTGGGCAGCTATCTGGGCGGCCTGCTCGGCTGGCGCAGTGCCTTTTACGCAGCCGCGGCGGTCGGCGTTCTGACGTTGATCTTCCAGTGGTTCACCCTACCCCGCATGGCGCCTGGGAAAATGGCACGCGCCGCCTCCGTGCTGGAATTGCTCCGCCGTCCTGGCATTGCCATAGGCATGGTCGGATGCGTGCTGGCACACACAGGTCAATACGCACTGTTCACCTACATACGTCCCGCACTTGAAAGCGTTGTACCCATCGACACCGACGGCCTGGCTTTAATGCTATTGGGCTTCGGCGCCGCCAATTTCGTTGGCACGCTCGTGGCGGGTTGGCTGCTGGAGCGTAGCTTGCGCCTGACATTGATCCTCATGCCTGCCTTGGTAGCCGTGGCCGCGTTTGCCATGATCTCGCTTCCTCTCCAGGCGCCGGGACTGGCACTCGCAGTCGCCCTCTGGGGCCTGGCTTTCGGCGGGGTGCCGGTTGCCTGGTCAAACTGGGTGGCACGCGCGGTTCCGGATCAAGCCGAAACCGCAGGTGGGATGGTCGTCGCTGCGGTGCAGTCGTCAATCGCCGCGGGCGCTGCACTCGGCGGGTTGGTCTTCGGCTTTGGCGGCGTAATGGGCGTCTTCATCATCGCAGGCGCAGTGATGTTGCTGGCCGCTCTGCTGATTGCGCTTCGTGTTCGAGTGGCATTGCCAAAGCATGCTGGAGACGAACGATCAGAACATTCCCGACTTGCGCTTTGAAATCGAATGTCTGCGGGTGCGGCAATTCGGGGCCAGATGCGGCAAACCAGAGGAACGCGCAACGTTCGCGTATTGCTCCAACAGCCAAGCCAAGTCCTGGTAACAGATCGCTAGATGATGTGCTCCCAGTCTCCTCATCGACCTCGATGTACGCCGGGCCTGGGCGGCGCTGATCGCCGGATGATGAGCATATCGAGCGATCCGCCGGGCTCCGGTTTGTGCGCATTGGGCGACGGGCGATTCAGGATCGATACCACTCGCGTTACGCTGTAGCCGGCTCAATTGTTTACTCAGCTGCAGCGACAAATAACCCGCGTGGTAATCCTGCGTGTTATCAACGCCAAGCAAACTTTTCAACGCGACGAGCCGGGATAGTTGTTTCGCTTGCCATTTTGGGTGATCGATATGGCTTCCACGGCGAAGTAGCCGGCGTGTGTCCTTGTGGAGCGAATGTTTCAATGCCCGAACATGTTTAGCTGGATCCTTCGGCAAGACCTGGAACGCTAATAGACAGACGAGCATTGCAACGATCCAGGCCAGCGCTTGGTTGGCGAAATCGACGAAATTGTAGAAGGCGGTATCGCCGGTGCTCACCAAGGTATTGAACCCGATCAGGTAGGCAATTCCTTGCAGTGCGTAGCGCGGTTGGCTCGTCGCATGGATCCCGAAGGACCAGAACGCAGCCAGTAACAGGAATAACAAAGGGAAGCCGTTGATCTGCGGCATCAACAGGAATTTGCACAGCGCTGCCGCCAAAATGGCGTAGAGCGTGCCCCGAATAAAGCTGGCGATACCTTGGGCGGGCGCGGAGGCCGGCGCCAGCAGTGTGCAGCAAGGACCCAGAACCGCCAGTAGCGCGGGCCCTTGATCCCAACCGCTGAGATACCAGACCGCACCCGCGGCCAAGGTGGCGAGCAGTGCCCTGATGCCGTTTCGCGCCGCATCAGCATAATTGCGCGGATACACCACTGCACGTACCTGCTCGCGGCGAGCATGGTCGAGGCTGGAGAAGTTCAGCAAGGCCTCGCCCAGATCCGTCAGTTGTTCGTCCAAGCGTTCGCTGAGCAACCGCGAGTGGTGGTTTGAGTCAGCGAAATCATTCACCAGGCTACGCAGTTGCCCCACCGTATCGGCAGCGGCGAGAAAGTCGCAGTGGGTGTCGTTCATCCGCTCACCCAGTTGCCGCAATGCCGCGCTTATCCGCGCGAGCAACGTGGGGTCGATCCCGGGGTATGGATCGTCGCTGTGCACATCGAGTACAGCGGATTGCAAATGCGCCAGGCCCGCCTGAATCGCCAACTGCCGGGAGCGAATCCGCGACGATTCGCCCCGCCCTATTCCCAATTGGTCGTCCACCTTGCCGATGTCCATGGCGAGCGGGTGGCGTTGCGTCACCAACTCCGCGGACTGCTCGCCTGCAAGCCTCGCGGCAAGTAGCTGAGCACTGCGGACACAGACATCGACCAGCGAGTTGCGAAGCTTCTTCTCCATCGTCCTGGAACTGCACAGCGTTACCACCAGGCTCAAGCTCAGCACCCCGAGCGCCACCGCCGTGCCGCGAGTGAGGATGTGATCGAAGCCCTGTTCAGGTACGACGATGGCAGGCCCCAACGCCAGGCAGACCGTATAACCCGCCACCACTGCCGCCGTAGCTTGGTAATGGCGCAAGACGCTCATTGCACTGACGCACAGGCCCAGCCACATACCGATGGCGAGTATGAACAGCAGCATCTGTTGAGCGAACAGCCCTGTCAGCACGAAAGCCGCCACCAGGCCTACCAGGGTTCCCAACATCCGGTAGAAGCCCTTTCCCAGCACCGCTCCTTGGATGGGCTGTACCAGCAGCAACACGGTGGATGCCCCCGAGAACGGCGACTCCAGATGCAGTTGGAAGCCGAGCCACAGCGCCAGCCCCGCCGCCAAGACACTACGCAACACGTAGAAGAAACTGGCGGGCGTCCAGGGCAAGGGGATGGTCGCGAGCAAGCGTGTCGCCAGGCGAGTCATCACATGAACGCCTGCAGCCATTGGGTGAGTCGCCAGCGTGGCGCGGCGTTCGGCTGCGTCACTTCGACACTGGCGGTCATGCCCGCCGCCAACTCCACGCCGTCCGGGACCCTGACCAACTCGATGCGCACGGGTACGCGCTGTGCCAACCGAATCCAGCTGAAGGTCGGGCTCACCTGAGGCAAACCGCTGTCGTTGCGCAATTCATTCGCATCGGCGATGCCCCTGCCCATGCTTGCCACATGCCCTTCCAGCAGTTGGGCAAACCCCATCAGCTTGATCGACACCGGCGCGCCGATGCGCACACCCGGCAGCTTGGTCTCTTCAAAATAACCCGTGATCCAGAAACTATGGCCATCGACCACGAATAGGTTGGTGTGGCCAGCCTCCGCGTAGTCACCGGGCTGTAGCCGCAGTTGAGTGACGTAGCCGTCCACCGGCGAACGAATCATCGTGCGGTCCAGGTCGAGCTGCGCCTGGGCTAACTGGCTGCGTGCCGCGTCCAGGCGCGCTTGGGCCACAGCCAAGTCACGCGCCGCGTTGTCAATTTCTTCCCGGGCGATGGCGTCGGCCAATTGGGATCGCCGCTTCAATTGTGCACTGCGCTGATCGAACACACTGCGCGCTTCAGCGTACTCCGCCGCACGCTGTTGCAGCGCCAATCGATAAGCACGCGCATCGATGTGATACAGCAAATCGCCCCTGGCGACCCATTGGTTGTCGCTGACCGACAACTGATCGATTTGGCCGCTAACCTCTGGCGCAATGCGGACGACCTGCGCGCTCACCCGTCCGTCCCGCGTCCAGGGCGCCAAGACATAAGCCCGCCAAAGTTGCAGGCAGAACACCAGGGCCAGCACGCCAAGTCCCAGGGTGGTGGCAGGTTTGAGGATTTTGACGATAGACATGGCCGGCCTCACTCAGCAATTGACGACCATCGCCGACACGACGATAAGCGAGACAAAAAAACGCGCCAGCGCCGGGTGCCACGCCTCGTCCAGCCAACGTCGGGCAAGGCGCTCAATGAGTTTGTAGGCCAAGACCGATGCCCCCAGGTAGATCAACAAGGGGGGGACATAGAGGTTGGCAATGGAGATTTCGCTGAGCATGGCAAGCACCGGGATTCGGAGGGGTCTAGGGTTCGCCCGCGTACTGAAGGGGGCTTGGTGATGATGCTAAGGGACGACCATCATTGCCGATATTGAGTACACTGCCAAAAAATAATCAAATTCAGACAGACGCCGACGACACGCCATGGCCGAAATCCACCGTTTCCACGTCGATCAATTCGAGTACGACAACCTGTCGCAACCTGCCGTGGCACTGATGCTGGAGACCCGGCGCAACGACAGTGAGTCCGCCGAACACAAGCATCGCAAGGGGCAACTGGTCGTGGCTTATTGCGGGGGTATTGTGTGTACGGTGGAAGATGGCGTGTGGATGGTCCCGTCAGGGTTCGGCGTCTGGATTCCGGGAGGGGTCGCCCATAGCAACCGCGTCACGGCCAACGGGCAGGTCTGTTTTTTATTCGTGGAACCCGGCGCCGCGTCGCTTCCCGATCGCTGCTGTACGCTGGCGCTGTCGCCACTGATCCTGGAACTCATCCTCCACCTGAGCGGCCAGGTCCAGGATTACCCCGCCAATTCGCGCATTGCACGGTTGGCCAACGTGCTGCTGGAAGAACTCGAACTGGCGCCCACGGAACAGCTTTACCTGCCTTTGCCCGCCTCAACCCAACTTCGCACAATTGCCCGGGCGCTGGCGCAAGAGCCGTCCAACCGCGCCACCATGGCCAGTTGGGCACGGCATGTGGCCATGAGCGAACGCTCCCTGGCCCGCCTGATAAAAAGCGAGACCGGGCTTACCTTCGGTCAATGGCGCAAGCAATGGCAGATCATCGTCGCGTTGCAAAGCCTGGCCGAGGGGCAGTCGGTGCAGAGAACCGCTGAAGCGCTCGGCTACGAGTCAGTCAGCTCGTTCATCACCATGTTTCGCAAGACCTTGGGCACCTCACCGGCACGCTACCTGCGCAATACCACGCTACGGCAATGAGCCGGGGGCGAGAGATATCCGCATCATGGTCACGCAACCGCCGCTGCAGCCGCTCTGGAGCGCCAGACAAACGCCAACACCATCAACAGCCCCAGCCCCGCCATCGCCGCGCCGGCCAGGGAAATCGCCGGATAACCCAGCCCGGCATTGATCACTGCGCCGCCCAGCGCCGCCCCTATCGCGTTGCCAAGGTTGAAGGCACCGATGTTCACCGCCGAGGCCAGATTGGGCGCGTCCTTGGCGGCTTCCATGACGCGCATCTGTAGTGGCGGCACCAGGGCGAAGCTGGCGATGCCCCATATCAGGATGGCCACGGCGGCCGGCAGAGGCCAACGCATCAGGACGGTGAACGCCAGCAAGACGAGAATCAGTACGCTCAGCGAAACGATCAGGGTGCGGTCTATCGAGCGGTCGGCGGCCTTGCCACCCCACATGTTGCCCAGCGTCAACCCCACACCGAACAGCACCAGCATGGCGGTGATGTAAGCGGTGGACCCGTGGGTCTCGTTGCTGAGGATCGGCGCGATGTAAGTGAAGACGGTAAACATTGCACCCGAGCCGACGACGGTCAGGGCCAACGCCCCCAGCACCGGGCCACGGCCCAGTACTCGAATTTCAGCCAGCACACCGACGCCTTGCGACATTTGCAGGTTGGGCAAGGCGAACCACAGCGCGGCCATGGTCAGCCCGCCGAGGCCGGTGATACCCCAGAATGCCGTGCGCCAGCCAAACAGTTCGCCAAACCAGGTGGCCAGCGGCACACCGCCGATGGTCGCCAGGGTCAGGCCCATGAACATGGCCGCAACCGCCCCGGCACGTTTGTCCGGGGCGACCACGCTGGCGGCGACGATGGAGCCAACGCCGAAGAACGCACCGTGGTTCAGCGAGGTCACCACCCTGGCGATCATGAGACTGTAGTAATCGGTCGCCAGGGCTGACATCAGATTACCCAGGGTGAAAATCGCCATGAGCCCGATCAGCAGATAGCGCCGGGGGATCCTGCCGGTGGTCAGGGTCATCAGCGGCGCGCCGAGCAGTACGCCCAGGGCGTAGGCACTGACCAACAGTCCGGCGGCAGGAATGGAAACACCGAGATCCGCAGCGATGCCCGGCAACATGCCCATGGGGGCGAACTCGGTAACGCCGATGCCAAAGGCACCGATGGCGAGTGCAACAAGTGGTGGATTGATACGCATGGAAGGCTCCTCATCTATGCTGCGAATGCTACGATCCCGTCTTTTCAGGCGGTAGATAGCATTTTTGGCAATCACCTTTGCGTAAGAGGCACAAATGGACTTCAACGGCAGGTCAGGTGAAATGAGCGTGTTCGCCACCGTGGCGCAGGAAGGCAGCCTGTCAGCCGCCGCGCGTGCATTGGGGCTGACACCCTCGGCGGTCAGCCGGATCATCGCGCGTGCCGAACAACGCCTGGGTACCCGCTTGCTGTTGCGCACCACCCGAGCGATCACCTTCACCGCCGAGGGCGAGGCTTTCCTGCGCGGCGCCCGGCGTATCCTGGCCGACATGGATGAGGTCGAAGAAGCGATCGCCGACCAGGGCGTACCCAGGGGCCGTTTGCGGGTCAGTGCCGCCCTTGGCCATGGGCGGCTGGCCATCGTTCCTTTGGTGGCGGCATTCAGCGCCCGCTACCCGAACATCGTCGTCGACCTCACCCTCGGCGACGAAGTCGTCGACATTCTCGGCGGCCAGGCCGACGTGGCGGTACGCTTCGGCCATCTGCCGGACAGCCCGCTGACCGCGCGCAGGATCGGCGACACCGGCCAGGTCGTGGTGGCATCGCCCGAGTACCTGCAGCGCCACGGCATCCCCCAGGAGCCGGAAGACCTGCTACGACACAATTGCCTACGCTTCAACTTCCGGCGTGCCGAACCCAACTGGCCGTTCATTCGCGACGCCAGGGAGTTTTCCCTGAAGGTCAGCGGCAACATCGAATGCAGCAGTGGTGAAGCGCTGGCACAACTCGCGCGAGTGGGTGCCGGCATTGCCCGTATCGGCGAATTCACCGTGAGCGAAGATCTGCAGCGCGGTGACCTGATACCGCTATTGGAAGCCTGGAACCCAGGCGACCGGGAACCGATTCACGTGGTGTTCGTAGGGGGCTCGGCAATGCCGGCACGGGTTCGGGTGTTCGTGGATTTCTTGCTGGAACATCACCGGATGTAAGCGGTGGCATCACGGAAAGCGACCGTGATCACACGCGCACCTTTCCATCTGGCAAGCTGCGCCGCTAGATGCCGTATCACTCTGCAGCCAGGAGCCTCTTCACCTCGGCGACAATCGAGTCGATGTCGAATGGCTTGGGCAGCACTGCATCAAACAAATCCGATCTCTTCATCCCCACGTGAGCCTGGGCGCCGCTCATCAAGATGATCGGCAAACCCTTGACGGACGGTAGGGCTCGCACGGCCGTGGCGAATTCAAGACCATCCATGACCGGCATCATGAAGTCAGTGATGATCAAGGCTGGACGTTCTCTTTCCAGCACTTCGAGTCCTTTTTGACCATTGCTGGCTTTTACGACCATGAAGCCCTCGTCCTCTAGCGCAAAACCGAGGATGTCAGCGATCAAATACTCGTCGTCGACGACCAGGATGGTGGTCATGTTAATTCAACCCGCTCAAAGACTTATGAAATTGAACCAGGCAATGACTCAGCTGCGACTGAAGGTTCATTTTTCAAAGCCTTTTCAAGGAAAACATCTTGATCCCGGATGACCACCTCGAATCGCGAGGGGTCATAAGCGCTGTCTCGTACCTTAAGAATGGAGAGCGTCCTTCTTAGTTCAGAGCGATCTTCAAGGAAGCGCATGAGCATCAGGTTGTCGACGATGCTGGACAGGTCCGAGTTCGGTGAACTGACCTCGGACCCGAATAGGTCTCGCATCTCCCAGGAGGCGAACACCGTAACGCCCCGGGATCGCAGCTCGTTCATCAGCGCGCTGTAGAAATCGGTAATCCGCGCGGGATTTGTCGAAGTCCGTGTCATGCCGCTCAGGCTATCGATGAACAGGCGCTTGATACCCTTTTCCTTGACGATGTTCAGCAGTCGTGCGCCGAGTCCATCCAGCAAGCCTTCGGTGGTGGGCTGCCAGGCAATGCTCAACGCACCGCTTTTTTCCATGTCTTCGATATCGATGCCCAGGGAGAGGCCTTTGAGGCGCAGTCGCTGCGGGCTTTCATAGAATCCGAAATGCAAGCCAGGGGCATCCGCCGTCGACTTGGCGAGGAATTTGAGACCCAGCGTCGTTTTACCAATCCCGGAAGGACCGATGACCAGGGACACGCTGGAGCTGTGCAAGCCTCCACCCAATATGTCATCCAGTGAATCAATCCCGCTGGCTATACGCGTCATGTCAGCACTGTCGGGCGCGGAAGGACGGCTGTAGAGGCTTTCCAGGCGCGGATAGACAACCAAACCGTCGTCGTTGATTTCACATTCGTGAAGACCGGTCAACGCACCGCTGCCGCGGGTCTTGCGCAGTTGAATGCGCCGAACCGAACGCGTCCCGAACAGCTCTTCACCCATTTCGATGACACCGTCCACCATCGTGTGCTCGGGGCTACCGTCGTCGAGCCGCGAACTGGTGAGGAACAACACGGTGCAACCGGCGAAAGCGGCATGTCCCTGCAGCTCTGAGATGAATTTCTTGGTGTCGATGGGCGAGTCGGCCTTGGAGCGCGCATTGAGCAGACCATCGACAACCATCACGGTAGCCTTTTGCCGACTGATCTCCCGTCGAAGCAGTTTCACCACTTCATCCAGGCCTTCGTTTTCCAATGTGTCGAATGCGCTGACAAATTGGATTTCAGCGCCGACTTTGGCTGAGTCGAAAAAGCTCAGCGTAGAAAGAAACTGGAAAAGTCGATCATGTGATTCGGCCAGCAGCGTGGCGACTAAAACACGACCACCACTGCGGGCATGATGGAATCCAAGTTGGTTCGCGAGGATAGTCTTGCCTGAACCTGGGCGTCCTTGGATTATGTATGAAGCACCCGCGACCAGCCCTCCCTGGAGCAGCGCGTCGAGTCCTTCGATTCCGCTTTGAAGGCGTTTTAGCTTTTCCACAATGCGACCCTGATCTGAAAAAACAGGCTGTTCAAGCCCAATGGAGGGGATGCTAACGCCATTTCCACTTCGGAGCCATTCAGGTTGAATGGAAAATTGGTCTGGGAGTCGCCCGTCTTGGGCCGATACGACTCCACCGACAACGCCCAAGCGTTGCCCGCAGCTTCCTCAATAAGCGCTCAAAACAAGGCATCCAATACTCGGTAATAGCTGATTCCGGCCGCAAGATAAAGCCGCTGCAACGCATGAAACGGAATTCGCCGCAATGGCATCACCGGGAATGGGAAGTCCTGCGTCGCCCCTGAGAGCTTCGCGGCCAGATGCTTGCCTAACGCCGTGGACAGGGCGATACCGCGGCCGTTGTAGCCGAGCAAGACTGACAGCCCCGGTGCCGGATCGTGCACATGGGGAAGAAAGCTTTGCGTCAGCGCGACCCGACCACTCCAGCGGTATTCGACAGGTACATCCGCCACTTGCGCAAACAGCGCCCCCAGCGAACGCTCCAGGTGCGCCCAGTCACGCTGCCGGGAAGGCTCCGAGAACGGCCCTCGCCCTCCCAGAAGCAAACGCCCCTGGGCATCCAGCTTGAAGTAGAGCAGCAAACGGCGGGAGTCCGAACAGACCTCGCCACCGGGCAGGATGGTCTTGCGGATCGCCGGCGGGAGCGGACGGGTCGCGATGATGAAGCTGTTGGCGGCGACGACGGTCTGGCGCAACCCGGGCCACAGGTCGTCGGTGTAGCCATCTGTGGCCAACAACACCCGCTGCGCACTGACCTTGAAGCCTTGCGCTGTGGACAATAGCCAGCCTGATCGCTGTCGCTGCAGCCCCGTGACGCGGCTGTGGCCGTGGATCATTGCGCCCTGCCCCACGGCGGCCTTCGCCAGGCCACGGGCGTAACTCAATGGATGCAAGCTGCCGGCCCGAGGATCGACCCACCCCCCCAGGTAATGCTCGGTACCGATACGCTGGCTGACCGCGGCCCGGTCCAACAGCTCCACCTTGACGCCCCGGCGTTGCCATTGCGCGGCGCGCTGCTCGATGGTCTTCATCGCGGTCGTTGAACAGGCCGGTTGAATCCAGCCTTTCTGGGTGGCATCACACTCGATCCCGTACTGACGAATCAGCGCAAACACCTCGTCAGCGGCTGACCCGGCCGCCTCGATCATCGCTTCGGCCCGGGCCGGGCCGAACTTGGCGTGCAATTGATCCGGGTCGAACTTCAGCCCGGGAATCACCTGCCCGCCGTTGCGCCCCGAGGCCCCCCACCCTGGCTCCCCGGTGTCCAGCACACAGACGCTGACACCCGCTTCGGCCAAGCGTAAAGCCGTCACCAAACCGGTATAGCCGGCCCCCACGATAGCCACATCCACTTGCTTGTCTTCGGCCAAGGCCGGCGTTTGCACCGCCGGTGTGGCCGTCGCGGCCCAGAGCGAGGCCGGCAGTTGCGGGGCGAAAGGTGCATTCATGCCGGCACCTCCCCGCTGTGGTTGAGCAGTCGGCGGAGAAAGTCCTGTGTGCGAGGATGCGTCGGCGTACTCAGTACTTCCCCGGCGGGTCCTGACTCGACGATCTTGCCGCTGTGAAGAAAACAGACCTTGTCGGCGACGTCTCGAGCGAAGGCCATTTCGTGGGTCACCACGATCATGGTCATGCCCTCATTGGCCAGATTGCGCATCACCGCCAACACTTCACCGACCAACTCCGGATCGAGGGCCGAGGTCGGTTCGTCGAAGAGGATCGCCTGGGGGTTCATCGCCAACGCCCGGGCTATGGCGACACGTTGCTGCTGCCCCCCGGACAGTTCGTCCGGGTAGGCATTCATCCGATGGGCCAAGCCGACCTTTTCCATCAGCGCCTCGGCATTCCTGCGCGCCGCCTGAGGGTTCTCCTTCTTTACGTAGATCGGCCCTTCCATGACATTTTCCAAGGCTGTGCGGTGCGGGAACAGATTGAAGCGCTGAAAAACCATCGCCACCCGAGTGCGAATGTCGTGGATGTTCCTGGCATTGCGGTCGACACGTTCATCGCCGACCAGGACCTCGCCCTGGTCATAACTTTCCAGGCCATTGATACAGCGCAACAACGTGGACTTGCCCGACCCCGAAGGGCCAATCAGGCACACCACTTCACCGCTCTTGACCTGCAAATCGATGCCTTCGAGGACCGGCACGTTGCCGTAACGCTTGTGAATGCCCTTGATCTCGATCATGACGTTCTCCGGTTGCTGAAGCGTGCTTCCAGACGGCGCAGCGCAAAGGACAGCGGCAGGCTCATCGCCAGGTAGAGCAATGCCACCAGGGTGTAGACCGTCATATTCTCGAAGGTCGAAGAGGCGATCAGTTGCCCCGCGCGAGTCATCTCGGCCACGGTGATGGTGGAGACCAGCGACGAGTCCTTGAGCATCATGACCAGGGTGTTGCCGTAAGGCGGCAAGGCGATGCGAAATGCCTGGGGCAGCACCACTCGCCGCATCACCATCGCACCGCGCATACCCAAGGATTCCGCCGCCTCGATCTGCCCTTGCTGGATCGCCTGGATACCGGCCCGGAAGTTCTCCGCCTGATAGGCCGAATAAGCGATTCCCAGGCCAATGACACCGGCTTGCATGGCCGTCAGTTGAATGCCGAATTCCGGCAGGACGAAATAGATGTAAAACAGCTGCACAATGATCGGCAGCCCCCGGATGATGTTCACAACGCTGATGGCGAACAACGCGATCGTACGTATTTTCGAGACCATCATCAGGGCCAGGAGCAGGCCGATCAGCGAGCTGAGTACAAACGACCCGGCCGTCACTTGAAGAGTGACCACCGCCCCCTTGAGCAAGATAGGGAGGAAGTCCAACGCATTCTGGAGAATCATAAAAGCTACCCACGGAACAATGAGTGGACCCGCCCGCTACCGCAGGCGGTCGACAAAACCCTCAGTTGAGCTTCCACTTCTCGATGATCCGTTCGAGGGAACCATCAGCCTTGATCGCAGCGATGCCTTTGTTGACCTGCTCCAGTGTTGCGTTGTCGCCCTTGCGCACGATCAGGCAAACGTCCCCCATTACCACCGGCTGATAGCTCTGCACCAGGTGCACCTTGTTCTGCGTGCCCTGGGCCAATTGGTAGGCGACGATCGGGCGATCGGCGAAACCCGCCTTGATACGGCCGAGGGCCAGGTCGCGCATCAGATCGGGGATCGAGTCATAGCCACGGACCTCCTTGAAGACGCCACGCTTGTTCAGCTCATCGATGAACACGGTGCCGACCTGGGCGCCGACAACTTCGCCGGCAAAATCCTCCATGCGGGTGTATGCGGTCTGGTCGTCGGCCTTGACGATCAGCCCCTCGCCATAGGTGAAGACCGGATCGGAATACTGCACCACCTTTTCCCGCGCCGGCGTCCGGAGCATGGCGGCAGAAATCAGATCGATCTTGTTTGACGTCAGTGACGGGATCAGCGAAGCGAAGGTGGTCTGCTGGATCTCCACCTCGAAGCCGCCAGCCTTGGCCACTGCCTGCGCGGCGTCGATCATCATGCCCTGGATACTCTGGCTCTTGACGTCGAGAAAGGTGAAGGGAATCCCCGTTGCGGTTGCGCCGACCTTGTAGACGGGCTCGGCGACGGCGTTGGCTGAAGCGATGCCAGCAGCCAGGGCATTAACGAACGTGAGTGCACGAAAGCGAGTAAGCATGGCGTATCTCCCATTGGACGCTTTTATTGTCTTAAGTCCGGTAAGGGTTGCCCCATAGGAATGGCAGGAGGCTCAAAATGACTGTAAAGCGATTTACAAAAATCGTAAAGAGATTTATAAGTATCGAATATCGATATTCAAAGCGCAGAATTTAAGGATTTCCATGAGCGATAACCCTCACCCGCTGTTCAATCAGTCATTGGAAAAAGGCCTGGCGGTGCTGCGAGCGTTCAACGCAGCCCGGCGCACGATGAACCTGGCGGATATCGCCCAAGCTGCAGACATCAACAAAAGCTCCGCGCAACGCATGATTCATACCCTCGAAGAGCTGGGTTATGTGCGCAAGCATCCGCAGACCAAGCGTTTCCAGTTGACCCCGAAGGTCATGGAGATCGGCTACAACTACCTGGCCGCCGATACACTGGTAGACGTGGCCAACCCGTTCCTTGCCGAGTTGGCGCAGGCTACCGGGGAGACGACCAACCTGACCGAACCCGACGGGCTGGACATGGTGTACGTGGCCCGCTTCGTGGCGCCGAAATTCATCCCTATCCACATGCCCATCGGCAGCCGGATCCCGATGTACTGCACCGGTTCCGGACGGGCCTTCCTGAGTGCCCAGCCCGACGACGAACTCCTTGCCGCACTGCAAGCCAGCGAGCGCAAACGCCATACCCAGTACACCCTGACCGAGATCGACGACATCATCGAGCAGATCGAGACCACACGGCGCAGGGGCTACGCCACGAACAAAGAAGAGTTGTTTCTTGGCGACATGTCCATTGCCGCGCCGATCATTGGCAGCCAGGGCCTGCCGGTCGCAGCCGTGCATGTAGTGGTGCCCACGAGTCGCTGGAGCATGGAGGAAGCCGAGCGCAAGCTGGCGCCTGCAGTGATCGAATGTGCACGGGCGATTCGCTCTTCGATACGAACCCTTTAGCCGGACACCAACGCAGTAGCCAACAAGCGTGCGCTCTGTAGTGAACAATTCCTAAGGTGTGGCGTTACTGGGCCGGGGTGATTGAGCCCTAAAGATAATTCAACTGCATGTCCTTCCAACGGAACACGCCGGAACAGGTCGCGATGTTTGAACGAGAACAGCGCCAACGGTTTGATCACGCAACTTACCTATCACTCCGGTTGCCGCCACGGCCCGTCATTATCCAACACACAAACAATCAAACCGAAGCCGTCAGGTCCACTCCCAGCGTCTGGGCAAAGGCCCTGACCCAGGGGCTGCCCACAGTGTTGTGACGCAGTATCAGACTGGACGGCGTGGCGATGTTGACCAGGTCCGGGCGCCCCTCCGCGCAACTCTCCCCGCGCCAGTTCGGCGCTTGACAGCACTCTTCCCAGGTCTCTAACATCAGCCCACTGAAAGAAATGATGTTTCTTTCAGTGATACATTAAATCCAGCTCAATAACTGCCCGCCTTCTTAGGTGAGAGCGCACGACTGAGCCGGTCAATTTTCGAAGTCCCCCTGAAACCAGGAGCGTCCATGACCACCTAGCCCACATAAACCATTCCTTCTGGCAGAACGCTGCATGCCCCATAACAACAATTACAGCGCTGACCGTTTCCCGCCCAAAGGAAATGGCTGGACGCTTGCGCACGCCTGGAACATGACTCATATGAACAACAAACACGTTTTGACTGTTGCCCTCACCTGCACACTCCCCCTGAACGCGCTCGCCGACAACGGCGGCTTTGTCGAGGATTCGCACTTCTCGATCAAGGCGCGCAACTTCTACATGAACCGCAACTTCCTCGATGACCGCACTGCGCAGAATTACTCAGAAGAATGGGCGCAGGGTTTCATCGGCATCTTCGAGTCCGGTTTTACACCGGGAACGGTCGGGTTCGGTGTGGATGCCATCGGCCTGCTGGGGATCAAGCTCGACACAGGCAACGGGCGCAAGGGCGGCGGCACGCTGCTGCTCGAAGAAGACAGCGACGGGGCCAAGGATGAGTACTCCAAGGGCGGTATGGCACTCAAGGCGAGGCTATCGAAAACAGTGTTGAAATACGGCGAGCAGTTGGTGAACCTTCCAGTACTGGCGACCAGTGATAACCGGCTGCTGCCGGAAACCACCCAAGGCTGGCTGGTCACCAGCAAGGAACTGCCCGGCCTCACCCTCAATGCAGGGCATTTCACCGCCCTGCGCGGGCGCGATCAGAGCGAGCACGACAGCGGCCGCCTGACCGACCTTGACCTGATCGGCGGCAGCTACCAGTTCACCCCCAACCTCAGCGCACGGGTCTACCACTCCGACGTCGACGACTACTGGCGCAAGACCTACGTGGGCGCCACCTCAATCCTACCGCTGGGCGCAGGCTACAGCGCAACCTTCGACTTCAACGGCTACGACACCAAGAGTCAGGGTCAGCAACGAGGCGGTGTCCTGGACAACCGTATCTGGAGCCTGTCGGCGTCTCTGGCGGCCGGGTCTCACACCTTCCTGATCGCTCACCAGCGCGTCACCGGCACCGGCAATTACACCTACGGCGTGGACGGTAACAGCACGGTGTTCCTGGCCAACTCGGTCCAGTATTCGGACTTCAACTATGAGAACGAACGCTCGTGGCAGGCGCGCTACGACTTCAACTTCGCTGCACTCGGCGCACCGGGACTGACGTTCATGACCCGCTACCTCAAAGGCACCGATTTCCACACGGCGCTGACCAACAACGGTCACGCGTGGGAACGCGACATCGAGATGAAATACGTGCTGCAATCGGGCCCGGCCAAGGACCTGTCGTTCCGGGTGCGCCAGGCCAGTTTCAGAAGCCCGGATCGCGGGCTGAACTTCAACGAAGTCCGGCTGATTACCGAGTACCCGCTCAACATTTTCTGATCCCCATCGCCTTGAACAATAAAAAACCCCAGACCTGAAGCAGGCTGGGGTTTTGTTGTGAGGATCAGGTGCGAAACATCACAGACGCTGGTAAGTCCCCGCGTGAAGGCGCTCGCTGATTTCTGCCGCAGCCGATTGCAGTTCGCGCAACATGGCCGCTGGCGGAGGTGACGGAATTGCCGCGCTTGGCCCGACGATACCGATGGTGCCCACGATCACATCGTTCTCGCGAAAGATCGGGCAGCACAGGGCGTTGATGCCCATGGTCACTTCGCTGTCGGCGTCGTCGTACAGACGCTGACGAATCAACTCCAGACGCTGTGCCAGCAACTCAGGCTCATGCAGGGTGCGCTCCGTCAGTCGTGGCATCTTGCGACGCATCACCCGCTGCTGACTGGCGGCATCGGCGAACGCCAGCACTGTACGACCCTGCGCCGAGCAGTAAGGCAATACGCGGTTGCCCGGCTTGACCGAGATGCACACGTTGGCCTTGGACTCGACGCAGGACACGACCAGAGCGGTGTCATGGGTGGCGACAGCCAGCAAGGCCGACTGTCCCGTGGCATCGCGGATACGGGTCAGGTAAGGGTCTGCGATTGCGCGCAGGTCGAACTGCTCGCCCGCGGCCTCGCCGTACGCCACCAGACGAGCGCCCAGCAGATATTTCTCAGTGACGGGATCCTGCTCGAGGATCCCCAGCTGACGCATCGAAGCCAGATGCCGGTAGGTCCTGGGCTTGGCGGTTTGCAACTGATGCGCCAGTTCGGTCACACCCAGGGGACGGCGCGCAGCCGTCAATTCATCGAGCAGACGGAACACCATTTCGACCGACTCGAGCAATACCGGTCCGGTGGTGGGCTTTTCGTCATCCTGTTCCAAGAGGTCACCTCAGATCGATCACTGGAAAAGCCCGATTGTATCTCCTGCCGAAACGCTTGTGTTGTTCTGCGATATCAAATAGCAGAGGGTTGCGGCATGGCCACCACGGTTTGCGCGCTGGTCGGCTTGACCCTCGACATCACCCAGGCGCCGATCAAGGTCATGACTGCCAACACGTACAGGCCATACTCCAGATGCCCGCTGCTTTGCTTGATCCAGCCCATCATGAACGGACTGGCATAACCACCCAGGTTGCCCACGGTGGCAATCAGCGCAATGCCCGCAGCCGCGGCCGTACCGGTCAGCAGCACGCCAGGCAAGGCCCACAGCACACAGAAGCCTGCCAGGCCGCCGGACATCGCCAGGCTCAGACCGGCCAACGACAGTACCGGCTGATCGTGAAAGAACGCAGCAATCGCCAGACCCAGTGCCGAGGCGAGGTTGCACAGCGTGCCGTGCCAGCGGCGCTCACGGGTTCTATCCGAATGACGGCTGACCAGCACCATGACCACCGACGCCACGGCGAACGGAATCGCCGCGATCAAGCCAGTGTGAAACAGGCTCTTGACCCCCAGGCTCTGCACGATCTGCGGTAGCCAGAACGACACGCCGTAGGTACCGCACAACAAGGCGAAGTTCACATAGATCAGGCACCACAGCCCCTTGCTGACGAATGCCGCACGAAAGTTGTGCCCCGCCCCTGCCGCCTCATGCTCCTGTCGTTGCTCGGCCAGATGCTGCACGACACGCGCATTCTGCGCCGGGGTCAGCCAGTGAACGTTGCCAGGGCGGTCATCCAGGTAGAAGAACACCACAATCCCCAGCAGCACGGCAGGCATGCCTTCGAGCAGGAACAGCCATTGCCAGCCCGCGAGCCCATGGACCCCAGCGAAGGTCTGCATGATCCAGCCGGACAAAGGACTGCCCAACACGCCCGCCATGGCGATCCCCAGGTTGAACCAGGCCATGCCCTGTGAGCGAGCGTAGGACGGGAACCAGTACGTCATGTACAGGACGACGCCGGGGTAGAACCCCGCCTCCGCCATGCCCAGCAGGAAACGCAGGATGTAGAACGACGTCGGTGTCTGGACGAACATCATCGACATCGACAGGAGCCCCCAGGTGATCATGATCCGGGTGATCCAGTACCGCGCCCCGACCCGTTGCAGCATCAGGTTGCTGGGGATTTCACACAGGCAATAGCCGAGGAAAAACACCCCGGCGCCAAACCCGTAGGCCATGTCGCTGAGGCCGACGTCGGCCGCCATCTGCAGCTTGGCGAACCCCACGTTCACCCGATCGAGGAAGGCAATGATGTACAGCACGAAAAGGAACGGCAGCAGGCGCCAGGCGATGCGATTCCAGAGGAGGCTGTCCTGTTCATTGTTAAAGGTGTTACGAGAGATAAGGTTCATCGCTGTACTCTTGTAATTGTTGTGTATGCGAAGAGAAACCGGTTCCGAAAAACCGGTTTTTTTCAAGACATCCGACGTTCAGGCAATCAGGCAGCGCTCCCCAGGATGAAATCGGCACAACGTTCGCCGATCATGATACTGGGCGCGTTGGTATTGCCACTGACGATCGTCGGCATGATCGAAGCGTCAGCCACACGCAGCCCCTGCACACCGTGCACTTTCAGGTCCGGGCCGACCACGGCATCGGCGTCGGTACCCATTCGGCAGGTGCCTGCGGGATGGAAAACCGTCTTGGCCACGCTGCGCACATAGTCCTCCAGCACATGATCGGGAATGTCGTCGTGGTTGGGGAGCAGCAGCATGTTTTCCACCACACTGGCCAGCGCCGGCGCGCGCAGAATACGACGGGCAAACCTGACACCAGCGACCATGGTGCGCAGATCGTGTTCATCGCTCAGGTAATTGGCCTTCAGCGCCACTTCCTGCATCGGGTCTGCGCTCTTGAGGCGCAATTGGCCTCGGGAACGTGGTCGCAACGCACAGGGGTTGATGGAGATGCCGTGGCCGCCGGGCGGCAAACGATCGATGTCGCCGACCAACGCCGGCACCACGTGAAACTGCACGTCGGGGCGGCCACAGCCGGTGGCATCGACGAACGCACCGCTCTCGACCACGTTGGAACTCAGCAGTCCCGAGCGATTGGCCAGGTACTTCAACCCATGGCCCACGGCACGCAGGCCTCGATCATGGCCCAGCAAACTGACTGGCTCGCGGGTCTGGGCGTAGACCGAGGCACTGAGGTGATCCTGGAAGTTCTCGCCCACCCCCGGAGAATGCACCCGGGTGGCGATGCCCATCGCTTGAAGATGGCTTTTCGGACCGATACCCGACAGCATCAGCAACTTGGGCGAAGCGACCGCACCGGCGCTGACAATGACCTCGGCCCGTGCCGTAAATTGTGTCGCCGCGCCGCCACGACCCAGCGCCTGCACGCCCGTGACACGGCTGCCATCGAACAGCAGCCCTGTCACATGGGTATCGGTCATGACGGTGAGATGGGGATCGCGTCGCATCGGCTTGAGGTACGTGACGGCGGAACTGGCACGACGTCCTTGTGAGGTCGTGGTCTGGTAGAAACCTGCACCTTCCTGCTTCGAACCGTTGAAATCATCGGTCTCGGGCACGCCGGCCTGCACCGCTGCCTGGACGAACGCGCGACTCAAGGCATGCCGGTGATCCGGGTCGCTGACCTTCAACGGGCCGTCCTGGCCATGCAGCTCGCCACCCAGGCGAGCATTGGACTCACAGCGGCGGAACACCGGCAAGACGTCCTGCCAGCCCCAGCCAGGACAGCCGCTGGCTTGCCACTCGTCGTAGTCCTCGGCCTGGCCACGAATGTAGATCATGGCGTTGACCGAGCTCCCGCCTCCCAGGGTGCGTCCCTGGGGGATGTAGATACGACGCTGATTGACGAAAGGCTCAGGCTCGGTGCGGTACATCCAGGTCCGCTGCGAACCGTGAATGCGAATGAAGGTGCCGGGAATGTGGATGTAGGGATGATTGTCGGCAGGACCTGCTTCGAGCAGCAGCACCTGCTTGCCCGCCTGTGCCAGCCGTGCGCTCAACGCACAGCCGGCCGAGCCGGCCCCGACCACGATGTAATCGAAGGTTTTCATTGTTGTTGTTCTCGTTGTGTGGCGTCTTCTCAGCCGATCTGGCTGACGAATTTAGTGGTGAAGTAGGCGTCCAGCCCTTCGCTTCCGCCTTCGCTGCCGTAGCCGCTGTCCTTAACGCCACCAAACGGTGTTTCCGGTGCTGCCAGGCCAAAGTGGTTGATGGACACCATGCCCGATTCCAGCTCGTCGGCCAGCAAGGTGGCGCGCTGGA
The DNA here is from genome assembly GCF_900101575.1 of Pseudomonas sp. NFACC37-1. Classification (NCBI taxonomy): domain Bacteria; kingdom Pseudomonadati; phylum Pseudomonadota; class Gammaproteobacteria; order Pseudomonadales; family Pseudomonadaceae; genus Pseudomonas; species Pseudomonas sp. NFACC37-1. The sequence continues at coordinate 68,810 of NZ_FMUZ01000011.1, forward strand.
TGGAGCGGGTGAAAGCAAAGGCGGCCAACCCGAACGACAGGCCGTTGGCTTTCTCGATCACCTCTTCGACGGTGTCGAAGCGAACGATCGAAGCGATGGGCCCGAACGGTTCCTCGTTCATCACCCGGGCGTTGTCCGGAACATCGGTCAACACCGTGGCCGGGTAGAAAAAGCCGGCGCCTTGTGCCGGTTTGCCGCCCAACATCAACTGCGCACCGACAGCCAGTGCGTCATCGACATATTCCTGTACCGCGCTTACCCGACGCGGATTGGCCAATGGTCCCAGTTGGGTCGAAGTGTCATGACCATCACCCATCTTGATCGCTGCACCGGCCTGGCAGAATGCGTCAACGAACGGCTCGTAGATCGACGACTGCACGTAGAAACGCGTCGGCGACGCGCAGATTTGCCCGCCGTTGCGAAACTTCAGGCCGGCTCCCAGCGCCGCCACGGCCTTGACGTCCACATCGTCACAGACGATGAACGGCGCATGCCCGCCCAGCTCCAGGGTGCAGCGTTTGAGGTACTGCCCGGCCAGCGCGCCCAGTGCACGGCCAACCGGCACAGAGCCGGTGAACGACACCTTGCGAATGACCTCGGAGCGGATCAGGTAATCGGAGACTTCGGCAGGCACGCCGAACACCAGGTTCAGAACGCCATTCGGCACACCAGCATCCTGAAACGCCCGACACAATTCGATGCACGATGACGGCGTTTCTTCCGGCCCTTTGGCAATGATCGAGCAGCCCGCAGCGAGTGCTCCGGCGATCTTGCGCACCAATTGGCTCACCGGGAAGTTCCAAGGACTGAACGCCGCGACCGGGCCCACTGGTTCGCGCAGGACGGTCTGCCGCACACCACGGGCACGGGGCGGAATCACACGTCCATAGGCGCGACGCCCTTCCTCGGCGTACCAGTCGATGTGATCGCCAGCGCCGAACGCTTCAAGCTTGGCCTCTGCCAGCGGCTTGCCCTGCTCCAGCGTGATCAACGCCGCGATCTCGTCCGAACGCTGACGCACCAGATCGGCAGCTCGACGCAGAATCTTCGAACGATCATAGGCAGACGTCTTGCGCCAGGCCTGGAACCCACGTTGCGCGGCGGCCAGTGCTCGGTCCAGATCGACCGTCGAAGCCAGGCTCAGCTTCGCGATGACCTCACCGGTGGCGGGGTTGAACACATCCGCCTGACGCTCATGAGCGCCGGTGGACCACTGGCCATCAATGAGCAGGGATTCAATAACTCGCATATCACGGGCCCCTCAGAATTAATCACGGTTTATTTCATTGAGAGAAACACTATTTCTCTGAATGACGTCATCCTAGATTTCCCGAAGAACAGGTGTCAAGCCAAAAAAAGTCACTTGACCGTCTATTTGACCGGGCGTTAGCTTTGTCTTACAGAGAAATACAATTCTTACAAAAGAAACAAAGGAGTCACCGATGAGCCTAGCCAACGCATTGCTTCACAACTGGAATGACCTGCCACGCGAGACGGTTCGCAAAGGCGTGGAGCGTGTCGCGTTCCGCGGGGACGACACGCTCTGTGTCATGAACTGGCTGACGCCGGGGATGGACGTGTTTCCCCACAGCCACACCTTCGAGCAGCTCGTCATCATCGTGCAGGGTCGGGTGCGCTTTCATCTCGGCGACGACGTCGTGGAAGGTGGCCCGGGCAGCATGATCCGCATCCCGCCCCACGTGGTGCATTACGCAGAACCTGTGGGCGATGAGGTGGTGATGAATCTGGATGTGTTCTCGCCGATTCGCGATGACTACCGCCACTTGATCGAATACCAGGCGGCCGAATTTGCGGGTGCCGGGCACCAGCGGTCATGAGCCGCACGGATTTCGCGACCAGGCTGCGCGGCGGTGAAGCGCTGGTCAGCACCTTCATCAAGACGCCGAGCCATGCCGTGGTCGAGATCGCCGGTGACTGCGGCCTGGACGCGGTGGTGCTGGATGCCGAACATGCGCCCTTCGACCAGGGCAGTCTCGATCGTGGGTTACTGGCCTGCCGCGCCAGCCATGTCGCAGGCTTGGTACGCGTGGCCGACGATCGCGCCACGACCCTCCTGCAAGCGCTGGATCTGGGGGCCGATGGCCTGGTGCTGCCGCATATCGTCCATGCCGCCCAAGCCAGGCAGGTCTTGCAGGCCACCCGCTACCGCAGCGGCACTCGCGGCTTCTCCAACTCGCCAAGAGCAGGCGGCTATGGCCGTGCGAATCTGGCAGAACACATGGTCGCCGAAGATGGTCGCCACGGGATCATCGCGCAAATCGAAGACCGTGAAGCGCTGGACAACCTCGCGGCCATAGCCAACGTCGATCAGATCGACTGTCTGCTGGTGGGCCGTGCGGATTTGAGCGTGTCGCTGGGCGTCAGCACGCTGGATGACCCGCGCGTGGAGTCCGCTGTCAGCCGGGTGATCGACGCGGCACAACAGGCCGGCAAGACGGCCGGCATTTTTGTCTCCAACAGCGACGACCTGGCGCGCTTCCATGCCATGGGCGTGCGCTTTTTCATTCTGGGTGCGGATCAGGCGGTGCTGCGTACCGGCTGGACGCAACAGGTCCGGCACTTTCACGGCCTGGTTCGCTGAACCCTATCCAAAACAACAAGAGGTAATGTCATGAACGCCATCGTCAAACCCAACATCGAGGACCGCCAGGCCCACATCGACAGCCTGATGCGCGGCGCCATCGATCTGCACTGCCACAGCGGCCCGTCCGTGATGCCCCGCTACTGCGATCACCTCGAGGCCATGCGTGAAGCCAGCGAAGCCGGGCTCAAGGCTGTGCTGCTCAAGGATCACTACTACAGTTGCACACCGGTCACGACCTTGCTGAACAAGCATTTCAGCGAGCTTGACGTGCACATGCTTTCCGGCGTGCCGTTGAACAACGCGGTTGGCGGCCTGAACGTACATGCGGTCGAACATGGTTTGAAGCTGGGAGCGAAACTGGTCTGGATGCCGACTTTTTCTTCGGCCAACCACATCGCACACCATCATCAGGACGCCAAGTTCACCGAGAAATTCCCGCAGACCACCCAGCGCATGCTGCAGCCGATTCCGCTGACCGTACTTGATGACGACGGCCATCTGAAAGAAGAAGTCAAAGCGATCCTGGACCTGATCGCCGCCGAAGACATCGTGCTTTCCGCCGGTCACCTGAACATCCGGGAAATCTGGCCGCTGTTCGAAGAAGCTCGCAACCGCGGGGTCAAGCGCTTGCTGGTCAACCATCCGACCTACGTGGTCGACGCGACCCTTGATGACATGCGTCAACTGGCCAGGGAAGGTGTGTTCATGGAGCACTCGATGTGCATGTGGGTGCCCGGTTCGAAGTTCAAATTCTACGATGATCAATTCCTGCGACAAGTCATCGAAGCCGGCACGGTCGACCTGACCATCCTCGGCTCCGACCTCGGCCAACAGGGCAACCCGAGCATTGCCGAAGGCTTTCGCAACGTGATCGGCCAACTGCTGGACCTGGGCTACAGCGACGAGGACATTCGCAAAATGACCTCCGGCAACGCCTCCCGCCTGATGAACCTGTGAGTGGAACGACCATGACGCGACTCACTACACCCATCGGGCAGCTGACGCTGAAAAACCCGGTCATCTGCGGCGCCGGTGAACAGACCATGACCCGCGAGGCCATTCGTGCCGCCCTGGCCACCGGAGTTGGCGCGGTAGTGGCCAAATCCACCAACGAATCCCAGGCCGCCAAACAGCAACTGGACAAGACCGACTACGTGCTGCTGGACTCGAACTGGAACCGTTTGCCGTGGGACTTCTCGCCACCAGCCGATGCCAGCCTGTTCGGTCGATCCGGCCTGGTTCAGCGCGAGTTCGGCGAATGGCTCGATGAACTGGCGGCGTTGGACATCGAAGCCCGACGGCAAGACGCCTATGTCATTCCAAGCCTGATCCTCAGTGACCTTGAGCAATGCGCCGAGTACGCCCGGCAGATCGAACAGGCCGGTCTTCGCGTACTGGAGCTGAACATCGGCGCACCTCACGGCGAAGAAGCGGCCAAGGGCGCCATCGTACTGGAACGGGGAGCGGCGCGAATCGAGGCGATTGTGTCGCGCATTCGCAAGGCCACCACCCTGCCCTTGTGGATCAAGCTGACCGGGCAGAGCGAGGACGTGGTCGGCCTGGCTCAAGCGGCACGTCGGGGGGGCGCGGACAGCGTGGTGATGATGGGCCGCTTCATGGGGTTTCTACCGGATCTGGACAGCGGCCTGCCAATGCTTGGGACCAGTGCAGCAATCGGTGGTGGTTGGGCGCTGCCACTGACCGCACGCTGGCTGATGATGACCCGCAAGGCCATGGGCGACAGCTACCCGCTGATCGCCACCAACGGTGCCCGTAACGGTCTGGATGTCGCGCGTTTTCTACTGGCGGGTGCCTGCGCCACTGAAATGACATCGGCGGTATTCGCCGGCGGTTACCCGGTCCTCTCACGCGCCGTGCAGGAACTGGACGACTATGTCAGCCGGCGCGGCCTGAGCGTGGAGCAACTGCTGGGCAGTGCGGCCGATCAGGTGCAGACCTATCAGCAACAGGCTGACCGTCCCGACTGGTGGAAACACTTCGCCCCGGAGTGCCCAGGGTCTCCAGACTGAAGCGGCTTGGCCGGGAGATCACTGAAAGCTGGCGATTCATGTTGCCGTAAAAAGGGCCCCTGTAGGGTAATGCTGCTCACTAAAGCGGAGCAGCATTACCGCCGGAAATCGCTTTTTTGGGATCTTCACCGTCCTCGGCCTCACAGGCCTAGGGCCGTGATCCAGGAACAAGCTGCCGACACCCATTCTATGGGATGTTTGGATAAAAGTGCTCAGGTCGCAAAAGTTGAAAAGTTCGCGTTTGTTGCCCTTACGGAACACGCCGGAACAGGCAGCGGTGTTTGAACGAGAACAGCGCCAACGGTTTGATGGTGCAACTTGCCCTATCACTGCGGTTGCCACCAAGGCTCGTGGATGACTACCCCATAAACATCAAACCGGCGCCTTCAGATCCACCCCTAATGCCTGGGCAAAGGCCTTGACCAAGGGACTGCGCACAGTGTTGTGACGCAGTATCAGACTGAACGGCGTGACGATGTTGATCAGGTCCGGACGCACTGCGCGCAACTCTCCCCGCGCCACCATCGATGCGGCGTAATGCTGGGGCAGGAACCCGAGGAAACGCCCCGTCTTGATCAGCAACGCCACGGCTTCCACCTGGGTGGCCGAGGCGGAGAAGCGGTCATAGTGTGCAAATTTCAGTTTGTCGCGATGAATCGCGTAGCGATGGTTGACGCACTCATACTCCTTGAGCACATGTTCCCCCATGTCCGCGTCCGCCATGGAGAACAGCGGGTGGCCGAGTGCGCAATAGACCTGCGAACGTTCTTCATAGAGTTCGTAGTAATCGAACTCTTCGCGCTTTTGATAAATCGGTACGATCCCCGCCACCAACCGTCCTTCGACGACACCTCTTTCGACTTCATCGAGTTGCGAAGCCTGAAGTTGAAACCGGACCTTGGGCGACTGTTCATTCATTTGCCTGAGCGCAGCAACTAACGGGGAATTATAATCCGAAATAGTATTATCAATAACCCCCACACCAAGATCACCAACAAGTTCGTTTTGCGCGGAACTAAGGCGATCACGAAAGTTGTCGACCGAGGCAAATAAGTCTATCGACGCCTGATACACCAGGCGCCCTTCTTCCGTCAGGTGAAAGCCCTCGCGCCCGCGCGTGCAAAGGCGCATCCCGATGCGGATTTCCAAGTCGGAAATCTGTTTGCTGATGGCCGCAAGCCCCACATTCAGCTCATTTTGTGCGGCACTAAAGCCTCCCGCCTCGACCACGGCCTTGAACACTTTGAGCAATTTGAAGTCCAGCCCGCTGAGGGCCAATGGTGCCCTTTGCGGGGTTCTTGGCGGCGGGTTTCCGGAATTGGAAAGTGGGGTTTCCATAATGCTTATTTACCTCTGGCGCTCTATTCAACAACCTGTGCCCAACAACAAAAACAAGCTGGCCCAATAATAATGAACACAGAAAACCAAGCTTGGCAACCGACAATAAATTCCGAACATCAGCGCCAAAACGCTGGTCGCGAAACATCAAAAGCTGACAGTTCGATCAGCTCTCGCACCGATGCAACTGCCCTCTTGAAAACTGCTCTGGCCTGACTTCGCTCGCTGACTTTCGTAGCGACGCCGTGGCCTGGAGTACCCGTTTCAGTTCGCGTAACCGACGAGGAAAACAACAATGTCTCAAACCACCGACCGACTCTGGGGTGCTCGCTTCAAATGCGGCCCTTCCGAAGCCTTGGCGGCCCTGTCCCGTTGCCCTGAGCGCTATTTCCGGCTCACCCCGTACGACCTCGCCGGCTCCAAGGCCCATGCCCGGGAACTGCAGCGCGCCGGACTGCTGACCGAGCAAGAAACCCAGACCATGCTCGACGCCCTGGAACGCATCGGCGCGGATTATCGCGCCGGCAGCATCGCCCCGACCCTGGATGATGAAGACGTCCACACGTTCATCGAGCGCCTGCTGACCGAACGGCTTGGCGCCCTGGGTGGCAAGCTGCGGGCCGGCCGTTCGCGCAACGACCAGACCGCCAATGACCTGCGGCTGTTCCTGCGTGACCACGTACGCACCGTGGCCGTTGAAGTGTTGGGCCTGCAGCAGGCGCTGGTGGAACAGGCCGAGCAACACATCGAAAGCATCTGCCCCGGCTTCACCCATCTGCAGCAGGCGCAACCGATCGTGTTCGCTCACCACCTGCTGGCCCACGCCCAGTCGATGCTACGCGACGTACAGCGGTTGGTGGACTGGGACGCGCGCACGTCGCTGTCGCCACTCGGTGCGGCGGCCATGGCGGGCTCGGCGATCGCGCGCCTGCCTCAGCAATCGGCAAAGGAAATGGGCTACAGCGGCGTTTGCGAAAACTCCATCGACGCCGTGGCCAGCCGCGATCACGTCGCCGAGTTTCTGTTCATCGCCAGCATGCTCGGCATCAATATCTCGCGCCTTGCCGAAGAGTTCTGCCTGTGGTCGTCACGGCAATTTCGCTGGGTCGCACTGGACGATGCCTACGCCACCGGCAGCTCGATCATGCCGCAGAAGAAGAACCCGGACATCGCCGAACTGGCGCGAGGCAAGGCCGGCCGCCTGATCGGCAACCTGACCGGCCTGCTCTCCACGCTTAAATCCCTGCCGCTGTCCTACAACCGTGACTTGAGCGAAGACAAGAACGGCGTGCTCGACAGCGTCGACACGCTGCTCCTGGTGCTGCCCGCCATGGCGGGCATGGTGGCGACCATGAAAGTCAACGTCGAGGAGTTACGCCGCCAGGCACCGCTGGGCTTCACCCTCGCCACCGAAGTTGCCGATTGGCTGGCGGTGCGCGGCGTGCCGTTCAAGGAAGCTCACGAAATCACCGGTGCGTTGGTCCAGGCGTGCGAGAAACACGACATCGAACTGTGGGAGGCCTCCCCCGCTCTGCTGGCGGAAATCGATCCGCGCCTCACCCCAGAGGTACGCGAAAGCCTGACCCTCGAAGCCGCCATCGCTGCGCGCAATGGCTGGGGCGGGACCGCGCCACAACAGGTACGCGAACAGATCGGACGCTTGAAAACCGCCCTCGCCACCCAGCAGCAATGGACCGAGGACTATCAGGGCTTCCGCCTCTGAGCAACACACCGAACCTGTGGGAGCGAGCTTGCTTCCACAGCGATAGCGCCGCAACCGAGTACGGAGAAACAACATGAGCCAGACACAGGCAGAACGACTCCAGGCGGAGCGCAAGCTGGCGGAAAACCAGTTCGACATTACCCAGTACGATCATGTGCCCCGGCGCTACTACGGGCGGATCTTCTTCGCCACGCTGATCGTTATCGCCCTTGTTGGCCTGGTGCGCGCCTTCGCCGAAGGCAAGATCGAATGGTCGTACATCGGCCAGTTCCTGACCTCCGAGGCGATCATGTGGGGCTTGCTCAACACCATCGTCATGGCCGTATTGGCCATGGCGCTGGGCATCGTGTTCGGCGTGATCACTGCGATCATGCGCATGTCGGCCAACCCGATCCTGCGCTATGTGGCCGTGACCTATACCTGGCTGTTTCGCGGCACGCCGCTGATCCTGCAACTGCTCCTGTGGTTCAACCTGGCGCTGATCTTCCCCACCATCGGCATTCCCGGCCTGTTCGAAATGGACACCGTGAGCCTGATGACCCCGTTCGCGGCGGCCCTGCTGGGCTTGAGCATCAACCAGGGTGCCTACACCGCCGAAGTGGTGCGCGCCGGCCTGCTCTCGGTGGACACCGGGCAATATGAGGCTGCCAAATCCATCGGCATGCCACGCCTGCAAGCGCTGCGCCGGATCATCCTGCCCCAGGCCATGCGGATCATTATTCCGCCGGTCGGCAACGAGTTCATCGGCATGGTGAAGATGACCTCGCTGGCGAGCGTCATCCAATACTCGGAACTGCTCTACAACGCCCAGAACATCTACTACGCCAACGCCCGCGTGATGGAGCTGCTGATCGTCGCCGGCATCTGGTACCTGGCCACCGTCACCGTCCTGTCCTTTGGTCAGAGCCGCCTGGAGCGTCGTTTCGCCCGCGGCGCCGGCAAGCGTTCCTGAGGAGTTCCCCATGAGAAGCATCGTCAAGGCCGTGAGCCTGAATAAATATTACGACCAGTTCCACGCGCTCAAGGACATCAACATCGAAGTCGAGCAAGGCGAAGTGCTATGCATCATCGGTCCGTCCGGCTCGGGAAAAAGCACCTTGCTGCGCTGCGTCAACCAGTTGGAAAAAATCGACAAGGGCGGCCTGTGGGTCGACGGCGAACTGGTGGGCTACCGGATCGTCGGCAACAAGCTGCACGAACTCAACGAAACCCAGATCGCCCGCCAGCGGCTGTCCACCGGCATGGTGTTTCAACGGTTCAACCTGTTCCCGCACATGACCGTGTTGCAGAACATCATCGAAGGGCCGTGCCAGGTGCTCAAGCGCTCCCCCAAAGAGGCGAATGAAGAGGCCCTGGAATTGCTCGCCCGTGTCGGCCTGGCGGACAAGCGCAACAGCTACCCGATCGAGCTTTCGGGCGGCCAGCAGCAACGCGTGGCCATCGCCCGTGCATTGGCCATGCGCCCCAAGCTGATGCTGTTCGATGAACCCACTTCGGCACTCGACCCGGAACTGGTCGGTGAGGTGCTGTCGGTGATGCGCGATCTTGCGCAGACCGGCATGACCATGATCGTCGTCACCCATGAACTGGGCTTCGCTCGCGAAGTTTCCAATCGCATGGTGTTCATGGACGGCGGGCAGATCGTGGAGGCTGGAAGCCCCGAAGAAATACTAATAAGTCCGCAAAACCCTCGCACCCAAAGCTTCATTTCTGCCGTTCGAACCTAAGCGTCCGTTGACGCTCACAACACTCATAAGAGAACGACCATGAAGAACTTCTTTATCCCCGCAGTACTCGCAGGCGTCATGGCATCGGGCTTCACCTTCGCGGCCGAATTGCCGGCCAGCATCAAGGCCAAGGGCGAAATCGTCGTGGCGATCATGCCGAACTACCCGCCGATGGATTTCAAGGACCCGGCCACCAATACCCTCACCGGCTTTGACTATGACCTGGGCAATGCCCTGGCCGAGCGCCTGGGTGTGAAGATCAAATGGCAGGAAACCGGCTTCGAACAAATGATCAACGCCCTGACCACAGACCGCGTGGACATGGTGCTGTCGGGCATGACCGACACCGTCGAACGCCAGGCCAGCGTAACCTTCATCGACTACTTCACCAGCGGTCCGCAGTTCTACACCTTGCAGAAAAACAAGGACACCAACGAGATCCTCGACCTGTGCGGCAAGAAAGTCGGTACCAGCCGCCGCACCACCTTCCCAAAGGAAATCGCCGAGTGGAGCAAGGCCAACTGTGAGGCCGCCGGCAAGCCGGCGATCAACGTGGTCGGCACCGAGGGCTCCGCCGATGCCCGGGCGCAACTGCGCCAGAGCCGTATCGATGCAGCCATGCAGGGCAGCGAAACCCTGCCTTACCTCAAGACCCAGGAAAAGGACATGTACAAGACCGTGGGCCTGCCGATCTCCGAGCAGTACACCGGCATGGGCGTGAGCAAGAAGAAACCTGAGCTCAGCGAAGCGGTGAAGATCGCGCTGCAAAGCATGATCGATGACGGCAGCTACCAGGCGATCCTGAAGAAATGGGACCTGGAACTGGGGGCGATCAAGACCGTGACCATCAACGCCGGGAAGTGATCCCACAGGCCGTTTGATTCCGATGTGGCAGCGGGCTTGCTTGCGAGTGATCCAACATCAATGTTGCCTCACTCGACGCCATCGCGAGCGAGCCCCGCGCCACAAAGGGTCTGGTGTCTACGACTAAAGATGGAGCGCTACCGATGCCCTCTTCACCTACCTGGCCCGCGCCGCACAAGGCTTGCCTGGCCCTGGCCTTCGATCTCGATGGCCCGACCGGTGATGCCATGCTCAACGGCTCGATCTGGCGCAAACCCGAGTACTTCGGGTTCGGCGGCTATGGCCCTTACCGGGCACTGCCGCGCCTGCTCGATGTGCTCGACGAGTTCCAGATCCCGACGACATTCTTCGTTCCCGCCTGGGTCGTGGAGAACTGGCCGAAACAATGCCAGGCGATTGTCGAGCGCGGGCATGAAGTGGCTTATCACGGCTACAAACACGAATCCTTTTATGCCCTGACACTGGATCGGCAAAAGGAGGTGATGCAGATCTCCCGCGAGGTGTTCTGGAAACACTTGAATATCCGCGCAGAAGGCTTTCGCACGCCGTCCGGCGACTGGCGTGCCGAAACCCCAGCCATGCTGGTGGAAGCCGGCGTGACTTATTCCAGCAGCATGCGCGGCGACGACCGACCGTACCTGGTGGACGTAACGGGTTTCGATACGCCGCTGGTGGAAATCCCAGGCCGATGGGAAATGGACGATTACGCGTCCCTCGCCTACACCCGCGCGCCGAACTTTCCTTCCGGGTTGGACCGTACGTCCAGTTATGCGCTGACCCTGGACAACTGGTGCCGCGAATATGACGGCGCGATGGACGAAGGGTTGTGCCTGACCACCCTCTTCCACCCGAAAATCATCGGTAAGCCGGGACGCATCCTGCTGCTGGAACAGCTTTTCGAACACATGCGTCGGCGCGATGACGTGTGGTTCGCCACCTGCCGCGACGTCGCCCACTTCTGGTTGAAGGAGCACCGCCATGGCTGATTCCCCCATCTGGCCGGAAGGCTATCGCTGCGCAGTGGTACTGACCGTCGATTACAACGACATCCACGGCATCCTCACGCAAGCCCCGGAAGTTGCCGGGCGTGACAAGACCTTGTCGGTGTGGCGCTACGGTACCCAACGCGGCGTGGCACGCTTGCTCGGCCTGTTCAAGGAACTCGGGGTCTGCAGCAGTTGGTTCGTCCCCGGCATCGTTGCCGAGGAAAACCCTGCGCTCATCCAGGCGATCCAGGGCGACGGTCATGAGATCGCCTGCGCCGGTTACCGTCATCAAGATTACGATGCGCTAGACCTGGTCGCCCAGGGCGACGATGTCGCCAAAGGCTGCGAAACCCTGGCCAGGCTGACCGGCAAGCGCCCGATCGGCTTTCGAATCCCGGCGGGCAATGGTGCGCCGGGATTCATCGGCGCATTGAAGGACCAAGGCATCCGCTGGTCCTCGTCATGGCGTGGCGATGACTTGCCATTCGCTCACCCGACGGCGCCCGGTGTCATTGAAGTGCCGCTGCATTATGAGCTGGAAGACGAGCCTTACTTCGCCTTCAACTTGAGCCCGGCGGTGCCACCGGCACAATCACGGATCGCCTCCTACAGCCACACCCTGGGCAACCTGCAAATGGATTTCGCCGGGTTTCATCGTTTTGGCCTGTGCTACGTGCTTCGCCTGCACCCGGAAATCATTGCCACGCCGGGACGGATAGGCGTGTTGCGCGAGCTGATCGAGGGCATTCAACAGCACAATGACGTGTGGATCGCCACCGGCGCCGAGGTCGCGCAATGGTGGGCAAGCAGCGCAGCGCCGGCGGCCGAGGATCATCCCGCATCGGTGTACGAGCGCCACTATCGGGATTACGTCTGATGAGCGAACGCTTGCAACGGTTGGCGCAATTCTGTGTCGATCTGCGGTTTGAAGATCTATCGCCTGGGTTGGTAGCCCAAGCCAAGCGGCACATTCTCGATACGTTCGGCGCAACGTTGGCCGGCGCCGCGAGCGATATCGCCAGACAGGCACACAAGGTGTTCGCGGGTGAAGCAGGAGAGGTACCGGTTTGGGGAACCGATCTGCAGGTCTGCGCGGGCCCGGCAGCGCTGTTGAACGGCATCGCCGCCCATGCGCTGGAACTGGACGACACCGGTGGTTGCGATCACTCCGGGGCCGTCGTGCTGCCAGCGGCGATGGCGGCGGTTTCGCTGCGCGCACGGCCCGTGAGTGGTCGTGAATTCATCAGCGCCGTCGTGATCGGCTATGAGGTTGGCCGTCGAGTGCTCGAAGCCTGCGGCGGCTATAGCGCCCACAATGGCGCCGGTTGGCACTCCACCGCGACCTGTGGGGTGTTCGGCGCAGCCGCCGCCAGTGCGCGCATCCTGGGTCTGGATACCCGGCAAACCCTGGCGGCGCTGGGCATTGCCGGCAGCTTCAGCGGTGGCCTGTGGGCCTTCATTCACGATGGCTCGCACAGCAAGAAACTGCACAGTGGGCGCGCCGCAGAAGGGGGTCTGTTGGCTGCGCGGTTCTCCCAACAGGGCATCAGCGGGCCGACGCAGCTGTTCGATGACGTCTGGGGCGGTTTTCTGAACACTCTTGCCCCAGCGACTTCAAGACCCGAAGCGCTGGATGCGGAGCTCGGCGTGAACTGGAAGCTCGCCCGCTGCTCAATCAAACCCCATGCCTCCTGTCGCGGCACCCATTCGGCCATCGATGCACTCGGCCAGCTATTGGAGCAGTTGAAGGTATCCGTAGACCAGGTCGAAAACCTGCACGTCGGGCTGAGCGGTTTTCTCCACGGCATGTGCGGCGGCCGGGATGTCACCCACCTCGCAGCCGCGCAAATGAGCCTGCCGTATGCCCTCGCTGCGCGGTTGGTGCATGGGCATTGCCGACTGCACGCTTATGACGATCGGCAACGCAACGATCCGCTGGTGATTCAGTGCATGTCGCGCATCCAGCTTGAAGTGGACCCGCGACTGGATGAGGATGGCGAGCCTGTGGTGACCCTGCGGACCGTGGACGGCCGGCAGGCAAGCCTGTGTGTGGAAGTGCCCTTGGGAGCGCCGGGCAATCCACTTGCCGATGAGGCCCTGGATGAGAAGTTCTTCAGTTTGACGACGCGGGTCATGCCGCAGGAACGGGCTGCGGAACTGCTGAAGCAACTGCGACGCATGGAAGACCTGGAATCGATACGTACGCTGGAACGGTGGCTGGGTTGATCAGGGTATTGACGGCTCGGGCGTCATCGCGGTGTACGCCAACAATCTGAATAAGGACATTTGCCCCCCGTGGCCACTTACTCCCTCGTTATTCGGCGCTTGATGATCGTTTCGCTGACCATCGTGGTCAGCCGCGCCATCACCAGCCCTTTGCTCACGCTGTTCCTGAGCAACAAGCTGGGCCTCAACCAACAAGATGTCGGCTTACTGCTGGGCATCGCGGTGTTCATCGCCACCCTGCTGGCCCTGTACGGCGGCTACATCATCGATCGCCTGGAAAAGCGCCGGCTGCTGATCCTGGCGATGCTCTCCAGCGCCGTGGGTTTCGTCCTGCTGACCTTTGCCGAAAACCTTTACCTGACCACCCTGACCGTGGTGATCACCGAGACCGCGTCGGCCCTGTTTCTGATCGGCTCCAAAGCGATCCTCAGCGAAAACCTGCCCATCGGGCAGCGTGCCAAAGCGTTTTCCCTGCGCTACACCCTGACCAACATCGGCTACGCCACCGGCCCCATGCTCGGCGTGGTGATTGCGGGGGTCTACCCGATCGCGCCATTCCTGATCGCCGCGGGCATCGCGTTCTCCAGCACCTTTCTGATGATGGGCATCCCGGGCGATGGAACGCCGACAGCGGCCATGGGCCCACCGCCCAGTTTTCTCAAGACCCTGAAGACCCTGAAAAACGACCGCACCCTGATCATGTTCACCTGCGGCTGCCTGCTCAGCACCGTGGTGCACGGACGCTTCACGCTGTATCTGTCGCAATACCTGCTGGTCACCCACGACGCCAAGCGTGCACTGGAGATCATGGCCGCCCTGCTCGCCTGCAACGCCATCACTGTGATCCTGCTGCAATACCAGATCGGCCGGTTCCTCGATCGCGAGAAGCTGCGCTACTGGATCGCTGCGGGCACCAGCCTGTTCATGCTTGGCCTGATCGGATTCAGCCTGGCGGACGACATGCTGAGTTGGTGCGTGGCGATGTTCATTTTCACGCTCGGTGAAATGATCATCTACCCGGCCGAATTTCTCTTCGTCGATACCCTGGCCCCGGAAGAACTGCGCGGCAGCTACTACGGCGCACAAAACCTGGCCGCTCTCGGCGGCGCCCTGAGCCCGGTGATCTGCGGGTACCTGCTGATACAAACCCCGGCACCGACGATGTTCTACGTCTTGAGCGCCTTGACTGCGGTGGGTGGGCTGCTGTGTTTCATGAGCGGGCGTCGGGTGGCGATCGTGCGGAAGTGATTCATGGAACGGCATCCTTGCTGCGAGACGGCTCGGCGGCGTGATCAACGCGCCAGCTTCCGGAGCCCCGGATCCATGACTGACGATCAGGGCCGCGGCCAGTGATCAATAGTTTAGAAATCTCTGAACTATCTTTTTGCGCTTCCCTATTCTTTCCGCCAACCGCCCCTCCCTACTATTGACGGCAACAAAGGAGCCTTTCCATAGAGATGCGGCCCGAAGATTGCTTTTTCTGATTGTCACTGCCGTTCGTTGTGCGTTTCGGTTAGCGCCGCAACGTCGCCGTGCCAATCATGCAAAGGAACCTTTGGAGCAGATCGATGAAGCTGGAGATATTCCGCACGTTGTGGGGCTACACCGCGAGCAAGGCACAAGCGCTCGATGAGTTGCTTGAAGCCGGGTTCGATGGCATGGAAGCCCGCCTGCCCATGACCGCCAGCGAACGTGCCGAGTTCGCAGCCTTTCTACGCATCAACAACGTCAGCTATATCAGCACCGTCTTCAGCGCCTACGACGTTCTGCCGGAACAGTCGGCAACCGTCGACGAACACCTTCTGGACCTCGACAAGAAACTCGGCTGGGCGGCTGAGTTGGCGCCGCGTTTCGTCAATCTGCTGGCTGGCAACGACCGCTGGCCCCTGGCACAGCAAGTCGACTTCTTTGGCCGCGCGATGGACCTCGCGGGCAAGCATGGCCAGGTGTGCGCCTTTGAAACACATCGCGCTCGCTCGTTATTCAACCCCTGGGTCACCCTCGAGTTGATTCGTCAACTGCCGGACCTGCGCTTCACCAGCGACATCAGTCATTGGGTCGTCACCTGCGAGCGCCTGCTCAACGATCCGGAAGACGACCTTAGCGCCTTCGTCGAACGCGTTCACCATATTCAAGCCCGAGTCGGTTATGACCAGGGACCGCAAGTTCCCCACCCCGCCGCTCCCGAGTACAGCCAAACGCTTGCCTTCCACCAGCAACATTGGGAGGCCATCTGGCGATCCCAGGAAAAACGCGGGTATCAGGTCACCACGCTGACACCTGAGTTCGGCGCCGACGGTTATCTGCATCACCTGCCCTTCACCAACGTGCCGGTGGCTGATCTATGGTCGCTGAACGTGTGGATGGCAAACACCGAGCGCGAGCATTTTCGGCGTTTCGCCCGCACCTCAACCCGATAAGGAGTGCTCCCTCATGCCTGACAAAGCGCCCACGACTGCCAACTTCAGCCGCATTCCGGTGGTGGATATCGCCGGGCTGTACAGCGACGACCTCACCCAGCGCCAGGCAGTGGCCGAAGAACTGGGTAACGCCGCCCGCGCAGTCGGTTTCCTGTACATCAAGAACCACGGCATCGAGTCGTCACTGATCGACGGCTTGCGTCAAGCGGCGAAGGACCTGTTCGCACAATCGCTTGAATACAAAATGCAGCATTACATCGGCACTTCACGCAGCCACAAGGGTTTTGTGCCTGAAGGTGAAGAGGTCTATGCCAAAGGCAAACCCGATCACAAGGAAGCTTTCGATATCGGTTTCGAAGTGAGCGAAGACGATCCGCTGGTCATTGCCGGCACGCCATTGATCGGGGCCAACGAATGGCCAGACCTGCCGGGTTTCCGCCCCGCCGTCGAAGCTTACTACGCCGCGGTGTTTGCGTTAGGTCGTCGCTTGTTCAAGGGCTTCGCCCTCGCGTTGGGCCTGGAGGAGAACTATTTCGAGGCACTGGTGACTCGCCCACCGTCGAAGCTGCGCCTGATCCACTACCCATTTGACCTGGCGGCTCAAGACGCGCCCGGCATTGGCGCCCATACCGACTACGAATGCTTCACCATTTTGCTTGCCGACAAGCCAGGCCTTGAGGTGATGAACGATCAGGGGCAATGGATCGATGCGCCGCCCATGGACGGTACGTTTGTGGTCAACATCGGCGACATGCTGGAGGTCATGACCGCAGGTGCATTCGTCGCGACAGCTCACCGAGTGCGAACCGTCAGCGAAGAGCGCTACTCGTTCCCCCTCTTCTATGCGTGCGATTTCCATACGCAAATCAAGCCACTGCCGCAGTTTCTTGAAGGCGGTAAGGATTACGAGGAAATCACCATCGGTGAGCACATGTTTGGCCAAGCGTTGCAAACCTATCAATACCTGCGCCGCAAGGTCGAACGCGGCGAACTCAAGCTGTACGAGCGCGCGCGCAAGCCATCGAGCTTCGGTCACTTGAAGAGCCAGGCACAGGAAGCGTCCTGATGCCCCCCTCGACCTGTTCCAAAACAGCCCTGTTTCAAAACCAGTCCAATCCTACTTTTTCGACGTGGAGTCACCGATGATGCGCAACCCAATGAACATTGCTGTCCGCTTGTCCCTGCTGGCCTTCGCGTTCCTCGGTGCGACAGGAGCCCACGCAGCCACGACGGTGACACCCGGCGTCCTCAAGGTCGGCATGGAAATCACCTATCCACCCTTCGAATCATACGACGAACAAAAAAATGTCGTCGGCTCCGACCCCGAACTGGCGCGGTTACTCGCCAAACATCTGGACCTCAAGGCTGACTTCGTTGACACCAAATTTTCCAACCTGCTGCTGAGCCTGAACGCCGGTCACTATGACGCGATCATCTCGGGCATGTACATCACCCCCCAACGGCAGACTCAGGCGCAAACCATCCCATACGCCAAGACTGGCGCAGCGATCATGGTGCTGAAGGACAGCCCGCTGAAACCGAAAGTACCGGAAGACCTCTGCGGCCTGAAAGTCGGCCTGGAAAAAGGCACCACTTGGGTGACGCAATTCAACAAACTCTCGACCGATTACTGCACCCCGAACAACAAGGGCGCGATCATGGTCAGCGAATTCCCGTCCGCTCCTGAAGTGACTCAGGCGCTGCTTTCCGGCAACGTGCAGGCTCAGGTGGAGATCGACGGCGCCGCCGGCATGATCGCAGAACGCACCAAAGGCCGGGTTGTGATCAGCACCGAGCACTCGATCTATCAACAGACACTGGGTATCTACGTCAAAAAGGACAACGACGCCCTCTATCAGGCGCTGCTCAAGGCCTTTGATGCGACGAAAGCGTCGGGTGAATACGCCGCCCTGTTGAAGAAATACAACCTGGAAGAACCGACTAACTGACTCAGTGCAGCCCTGTGGGAGCGAGGCCGCTCCCACAGTCGGCGGCGTTCGCTTGACTGCCCGGCATAGGTGAAGCCTCCGTCGACGCCAGCAGTTGGAGGTACACATGCAATTTGAATGGCCCTACTTTTTTTCTCTGTTTTCGGTCTCGGACTTCTGGAAAGCCTGCATTACAGTGGTGGAACTCAGCACGCTGGCCTGGTTCATCGGCATGCTGCTGGGCTTCCTGCTGGCGTCGGCCAAGCTTTCGGCCACGCGTTGGATCAGCGTGCCGGCGTCGGTTTATATCTGGTTCTTTCGCAGCGTACCGCTGCTCGTACTGGTGGTGTTCGTCTATAACCTGCCGCAGATGTTCCCGGTCACCCGTGGCGTACTGTCCAACCCGTTCTATTCAGGCCTGTTGGCACTGGTGGTCACCGAGGCGGCGTACATGGCGGAAATTCATCGTGGCGGCTTGATATCCGTTGCCAAAGGCCAGAAAGAAGCCGGCCGTGCACTGGGCATCGGCCTGATCGGTTTGCAGCGCCTGATCGTGATCCCACAGGCGTTCCGCATTTCCCTGCCGACACTGATCAACGAATACATCACCGTGGTGAAACTGACCTCGCTGGTCTCGGTGATTTCCTTGACCGAACTGCTGACCGTGGGCCAGCGCCTTTACGCGCAAAACTTCCTGGTCATGGAAACCCTGTCGGCCGTGGCGGTGTATTACGTGCTGATCGTGACCGTGCTCGGCTGGCTGTTTCATTGGCTGGAGCAACACCTGGAGCTCAACAACCGCAAACCACAAACGCTGGATGACATCAGTCTGCGGCGTCTACGCGCGTCACGGTCGGCGCCCGCTTCGGCAGACGCTCGTACAGCGCCGGGGCCTGGCTCGGCACCCGCCCTGCAACTGGTGAACATTCACAAGCGCTACGGCCAGCACGCCGTGCTCAAGGGCATCAACCTTGATGTCAACGTGGGCCAGGTGATTTCCATTATCGGTCCGTCGGGATCGGGAAAAACCTCGCTGATTCGGACCGTCAACGCCTTGGAAAGCATCGACCAGGGCGAGATCATTCTATTCGGCGAAAGTTATATCCACGCCGGTGACAACACCAACACGCAACAAGTACGCCATGGGGTGCAGCGTATCGGCATGGTGTTTCAGAGCTTCAACCTGTTTCCCCATCGCACCATTCTCGACAACGTCACCCTCGCGCCGCGCTATCATGGCCGCGACAAGTCCATCAGCGAGCAGCGCGCCTACGCTCTGCTGGACAAGGTCGGGCTGCTGGCGCATGCGCAAAAGTATCCGCATCAGTTGTCGGGCGGTCAGCAACAACGCGTGGCAATCGCCCGCGCATTGGCGATGGATCCCCACATCATGCTGTTCGATGAGCCTACTTCAGCCCTTGACCCGGAACTGGTCGGCGATGTGCTCAAGGTGATCAGCGACCTGGCAAAAGAAGGCATGACCATGTTGATCGTGACCCATGAAATGGACTTCGCCATGTCAATTTCCGACAGGGTGGTTTTCATGGAGGACGGCCTGGTCAAACTGGATGCGGCGCCTGGGATGATCCGAGCTGATCAGTGCGGCGAGAGAATCAGAAAATTCATGAGGGTTTGAACGCGGTGTGATTGGGTCCTGACACTCGCGGTGGGATATCCGTCAAGCACGCTGGTTCCCACCCACGTTATGCGTTGCGGAGCTGCTGGCGATTCATTCTGATGGGGATTCATCAAGATCGTCGTCAAGGCTCGCAATGCAGGCGTCGAGCAATTCGTGCAATACAGCCACGCGCTCCACGCCGAGTAGACCATTGAGTGCTCGCTGTGCCTCCTTCCACGCCCGCTGGCCTTCGGCTTGCTTTACGCGTCCAGCCTCGGTCGCTTCGACAAGGCGACTGCGGGCATCGCCTCCTGCACCAATTTCCAGCCACCCCTGAGCGGTCAGGGACTGCATGTTTCGAGTCAAGGTCGAATTATCCATCTGCATTTGCCTGGCCAGATCACTCGGCCGAATAGGCCCCAGCCTGACGACATGGGACAACAATGCGTACTGCGTGTTCTTCAGGCCGGACTCGGCGACGTAGCGGTCGTAGTGACGCGTCACCATGCGATTGAGCTGGCGGAGCTTCAGGTTGGTGCAGCCCTGTGGCTTGATAGTATTTTTCATGGAGCCTATTGTACCTGCAATATTTGCATATACAATTTTATTTGCACCGACACTATCTGAAAAGATCGTTCCGACTTGATCAATGGTGAAAACATGAAATATGCACCCTTCGGCAAAACAGGACTGAGTGTGTCCCAGGTCGTGCTTGGGACGGGCAACTTTGGCACAGGCTGGGGCTACGGTGCGGATCCCGATGTCAGCACGGCAATCTTCAACGCCTACGCGGAGGCCGGCGGCAACTTCATCGATGGGGCCGATATCTACCAGTTCGGAGAGTCCGAGGAGCTGCTCGGTACCCTGCTGAAGGGCCGACGCGAGCGTTTCGTCCTGGCGACCAAGTACACCCAAGGCGCGCAGCCAAATGCCGATCGCCTCGTCACTGGCAATAGTCGTAAAGCCATGGTGGCCTCGGTAGAGGCGAGCCTGAAGCGACTCAAAACCGATCGCATCGATCTCTACTGGGTGCATTGGCCGGATAATGTCACGCCCATCGAAGAAATTGTCCGTGGGTTCGAAGATCTCGCCCGCGCCGGTAAGATTCTTTATGCCGGCCTCTCCAACTTTCCTGCTTGGCGGCTATCGCGAGCAGTCACCCTCGCCGAACTCACCCACTCGGTGCCGATCGCCGCGGCGCAATTCGAGCATAGCCTGGTCCACCGCGAACCCGAGATTGATCTGTTCCCGGCTTCGCATGCGTTGGGATTGGGTATCGTCACTTGGTCGCCACTCGGCGGAGGCATGCTGACCGGTAAGTACCGCAAGGGCGAGAAAGGACGCGCCGAGGGCCTCGGTGGCAAGGTGTTCCAAGCAGAGAATAGCGAGCAGCGTACACAGGTCCTCGACGCGGTCATCGCCATCGCCAACGAACTGGGCGTCAGCCCCGGTCAGGTCGCCATCGCCTGGTCCGGCACGCACGGGTCGTTGCCCATCATCGGCCCGCGCTCGCTTGAGCAATTGACCGACAACCTCGCAGCCCTGTCGGTCGAACTGTCAGCCGAGCAGATTCATCGACTCGACACCGTTAGCAGCTTGTCTCCTTCGATGCCAGCAAGGACAGCGACCCCTTGGGCTTGCGGAGCAGCGCAGATCGTGGCTTGAACGTGGGTGGGTGATGCAAGCCGACGACAAGAAGGCCAGGCTCAACTGTATGCATCACCTACCCGCCCCCCTTTATCGCCTGACATGTTCCTGTCAGCCTCCCGTCACCCTGACGTCAGATCGTTGCGCCTAAAGTAACGCCAGGATTGCTCCCGCGGCGCCAGCGCGAACCTGCGGGAGCAAGCCTGCTCGCTCCCGCAGGAACTTGGCTTAACCAGAGATTTTGCACCCGAGGTTGCCTTTTGCTGGAGCTCTTGTCATCAGCCGGAAGGAGAAACGCAGATGAACCACCCTGACGGGCACGACAGCGCGCTTGATCAATTCATCTGGCCATCGCCAGACGGTATCCTGGACCGCAAAGACCTGTTGCTTCGCCTGCGCGCCGAACAGCAATTCATGGCCGCACAGGACCCTGCATGCAGGCTCGATCAACAAGACTACCTGCTTTCCCTGATCGATTCGGTATCAACACGGGCCGACGGCGCCGTGCAACGCTCAGGTTTCGATGCCCGGCGAATGCGTAGCGTCATCACCGAAGCGGCCACGCGAAGCCATTGGGGCAAGCCTTCAGACGGACGCCGAACCCAGGGCATCGCCGCACACTGCGATGCGCAGACTTGCATGGCCGCGGTACTCGATGTCGAGCTGAGCGACGAGGGCCGCTTGATTGTGCATGACACGGTGTTTGTCGCTGACCTGGGCGCTGTAGAAAACCCCGGTCGCCTACGCGCCCAGCTTGAAGGCGCGTGCCTGATGGGGGTCGCATTCGTGGCATCTGCTGAATTTGGTGTGACAGCGGCTGATCTGTGCCCGACGATCGCCCAACGACCCCGCTGGCCACTCGTCTCATGGCTGCCAGGGCACATCGCCGTACACTTGATCAACCCAACGGGTGCGCTCCAGGCCTGCCAGCCCAGCCAGCTGAGCTACGTACCCATCGTCCGGGCCTTGTGCAATGCGATTCGCAAAGCCTCGGACAAGCGTACCAGCGATTTGCCGTGCAAAAGCCAGTCGCTCGAAAGAATGGGCGGACGTTGAATCACTGACGGGCTTCAAATCAAACCCAGCGTCAGGGCTTTTAGCGTCGCCGCCGCACGGGGGGCGCATTGCCATTTGGCAATTCGATAGCCACAAAAGCGGGGTAAAGTATTTATTCCAAATGAGTGAGGTTTCGTGCCATGCCTTCAACTCCCTGCATCCCCAGCATCCGTGGGCAACGCGGCGCGGACCTGCTCGTAGAAGTACTGCGCAGCGAAGGCGTTCGCCATGTCTTCGGCAATCCGGGCACAACGGAGCTGCCTTTGCTCGATGCGCTCTCGGGTGTCTGCGACATTCACTACGTGCTCGGCCTCCAGGAGGCCTCCGTCGTGGCGATGGCCGACGGTTATGCCCAGGCATCCGGCCGCCCCGGTTTCGTGAACCTTCATACAGCAGGAGGCCTTGGCAATGCGATGGGCGCCATCCTGAACGCGAAGATGGCGAACACGCCGATGGTGATCACCGCGGGCCAACAGGATACCCGCCATGGCGTGACCGACCCGCTGCTTCATGGTGATCTGGTCAGCCTGGCCCGTCCGAGCGTCAAATGGGCGGAGGAAATCCAGCACCCCGAACATATCCCGATGCTGCTGCGTCGCGCTCTTCAGGACTGCCGCACAGGGCCGACCGGCCCGGTTTTCCTTTCGCTGCCGATCAACGTGATGGAGCAGCACACCGATGCCGATGCTGGCCAGCCGTCGCGAATCGAACGAAGTGCGGTGACCGCGGCGATTGACCCGCTGGCTGACGCCTTGGCGACGGTTACCCCCGGCCGCCTGGCGATTATCGTCGGGGAGGAGGTCTTCCAGTCGAATGCGCAAGTGGAAGCGGTGAGACTCGCCGAAGCACTCGGAGCGCCGGTCTTCGGGCCATCCTGGCCCGGGCATATCCCCTTCCCCACCGCTCATCCTCAATGGCGCGGAGCCTTGTCGCCCAAAGCTGCCGATATCCGCGAAACGTTCGCTGACTTCGATGCGGTCTTGCTTCTCGGCGGCCATTCGCTGATCAGTTACCAATACTCGCAAGGCCCGGCGATCCCCTCTCATTGCCGTCTCATTCAATTGACCGGCGATGGCCACCAACTGGGCAGAGTGCATGGAACGGCACTGGGATTGATAGGCGACATAAAACTGTCCTTGCAGTTGTTGCTGCCGTTATTGGATCAGGCACTGGCCCCACACCGCCAGGCAATCGCGACGCTGCGAAATGTCGCTGCGCACGAGCGCAGTACCCGCCGAATCGAAGTGGCCGAGCGCGCGAAGCGCGAATTCCATACGCCCGTGACAACGCCTTTCGTTGCGGCCCATGAAGCGGTCCGGGCAATCGGCCCTGACGTGTGGATCGTCGACGAAGCGCCGGTCACCATCGCTCATGTGCGTGCGTGCCTGGATTCGCATTCGGCCCGCCAGTACCTGTTTACGCGGAGCGCCATCCTCGGCTGGGGCATGCCGGCGGCTGTCGGTACATCCCTTGGCCTGGACCGCACCCCGGTGGTCTGCCTGGTCGGCGATGGCTCGGCGATGTATTCACCCCAAGCGCTTTGGACAGCGGCACACGAGCGTTTGCCCGTCACCTTTGTGGTCATGAACAATGGCGAATACAACATCCTGAAAAACTACGCGCGTAGCCAGGCGCACTACCGAAGTGCCGGTACGAACCAGTTCATCGGCATGGACATCCGGAACCCGGCCATCGACTTCCAGGCCCTCGCCTCCTCCCTGGGGGTTGCTTCGCGCAGGGTCGAGCGCGCCAGCGATATAGCTGAAGCGGTCGAGGATGGCATTCGCTCAGGCCGCCCCAACCTCATCGAATTGCCGATCATGGCTTGAAGCTAACGGGCCTTTCGAAAACTGAGTTGCACTGGCTAATGTGGCCCAAAGCATCGGTAAGCAAGCCAAAGTTCGCAAAGTGTTTGGCATCGGTTGATCTTGATTAGGTTGAAGAGATGCAATTACTCCCCAACCTGTGGACGTTCGATCTACCAAGCTTCGTGGTTGCCTTGGTCAGCACAAGAGCTGTAGCTTCAATCTTCAGTTAGCGAGGATATGTAATTGAACGACTCTGAACATCTGAAACAACTGTGCGCCCGTTTCAACTCTGGAGAATGTCTGAGCTTTACGTTTTTCTGGGGGCACCAGCGCAGTAAAACTGGCGTCACGGCTTCGTGCTTCAGCCAATGGTTCGAGGCCGGGTTCATTGTCGACGGGCAACATTACCCGACAGCCGAACACTACATGATGGCCGAGAAAGCGGCCTTGTTCGACGATCAGGATATTCGTGCGCAGGTGCTCCACGCTCCGACTCCAAATGCCGCCAAAGCGCTTGGCCGCAACGTGCGCGGATTCAATGATAAGGTTTGGCTGCAACACCGATACGACATCGTCGTTCGAGCGAACCAGGCCAAGTTCTCCCAGAATCCGCAGTTGAACGAATATCTTCTACAAACCGGTTCGCGGGTTATTGTCGAAGCCAGCCCGGTTGATAACATCTGGGGAATAGGGCTCGCACAGGACAGCGCGGATGCGAACAATCCGAATCTCTGGAAAGGCTTGAATCTGCTGGGATTTGCGCTGATGCAGGTGCGGGACGGGACTGGTATGCCGGCCCAAGGTAGGTCCTGACCTTACTCACGAAAAACGCAAAAGCTTTGGCGAACGCCAGGGCTTGCATGAGACCTTATCAAGACAACGCGTCAATCAACAAAAGCTGATTCGCCGGAATTGTCGTCGGCACCTTCGAGCGGCTGCTTCTTGCCCAGAGTGTGTAAAAACGCTAAATCGGGTTTTCTATAACGACGCGAGAAACCGCGCTCAGGTTTTGTCGTTGCTCAGCCGGGTCTGCTCGATGATGTTTGGTACAACACGTTTCAAGGCCTGGGCCAGCGCGCAGAACTTAAAATCCGATGGCGAAATGGCCGAAAACTGACAATCTCAAAACAGCCCTGAATCGGCCAGGCGAAGAATTTGCTTAGAATAGACGTCCTCCCTCTCGTAGGTCCCCATGGCATGCATTTGATCTGCGAAGTTGAAGAAATCTTTGAAGTAAATGGTGTCGGTTGTGTGATTTGCCCTGGCATCCCACATGACTTTCCGCACCCGATACATTCGAGCGAAGCGCTCGTTATTGAAACACCAACGGGGGGCAGAATCGAAACCACCTTACAGAATCTGATGTTTATTCGTGGAGGCAGGCAACGTCTACACGATCCGTTCACCATAGCGAGTAACGTTCGGAAAGTAGATATACCGTTGGGTAGCCTCGTGTTTCTTCTTCGTGGCTCCTGCGAAACAGAGTGAATATCCCTTTCACCAAATTTGCGTAGCCCCTGGCGGGCTCAGGTATGAGGCCACTGTATTTGTTCGGTGAGCCACTGCAGGGCTAGACTGGCGCTAGCCCAGTCTCTACGCCGGTCAACCAATGCCTCTCCTTCCGCCAGATACCGCCGAACAGACAACGTTGACCCTCGAAGTGGTGCTGCGTTACCACATGGCGTGGAAACGCCGTGACTTGGAGGCGATTCTCGCGATGTATCACCCGCACGTGCAGTACAACGATTTTTTCCAGAACCGCAGCATGGGCCTGACCGAGTTGCGCGCTTACATCACCAGCACGCTGCCGCGTCATCCCGACGAGTATCTTGAACACAACGACCGCATCCGTGCAGATGGCTGTACCGCATTCATCCAGTACCAGACCGCGCTGAAAGGCAGTGGCGAGCGGGTGGTTTTTCGCACCAGTGAAGCCATCACGGTATGTGATGGCCTGATCCTTCGTATAAACGAATATGCCTCACTGGTGCGCGACAGCGAGCCTCAGACTGGGCGCCACGCGCCCGCCATCAGTAAACTGGGGCTCTCGGCGCGTCAGCTGACTTTCATGGCGCGAGACTTGGCCGACTATTTTACGCGCCAGCAGCCATTCCTCGACCCGGATCTGGACCTTGCACGGATTGCCAGCGCCACCGGGTACAGTCGCAATCAGCTGTCTTACCTGCTGAATCAAGTGCTGGGACAAAGCTTCTATCGCTACGTGACCCAAGCCCGGTTGACCTACCTGCTTGAGCGCCTGCCCAATCACGGTGAAAACGCGCCCATCGATGCCCTTGCGGCGAGTGCCGGATTCAATTCCACTTCGGCGTTCTACAAGGCCTTCCGCAGTCATACCGGTTGCACACCCAAGGCGTGGTTGAAAGCCAATTGCGCGCGTGCCCGCAGATAACACAGCCCCCGTCGCAGCGCATTAATCTCTGTCGGCAATCAACCGATGGAGCATGGGATGTCTGGCTGGGGTGGTGTGAGTTTGTGGATGGAGCAACTCGGCGAGGCGCTGACGCCGCGCCCGGCGTTGTATCAGGATCTGCAAGCAGACGTCGTGATTATCGGCGCCGGTTACAGTGGCCTCTGGGCGGCCTATTACCTTAAACAGCAAGCACCGCACCTGAACATCGTCATCGTTGAAGCACAGATTGCCGGCTTCGGCGCCTCCGGTCGCAATGGCGGCTGGTTGATGGGCAACCTGCTGGGCGAAGACCGGCTCCTGGGCCCACTACCTGCCGCGCAACGTCACGCAGGCTACCAACTGCTGCATGCAATCCCCGACGAGGTGGCGCGAGTGTGCCACCTCGAAGGCATCGATTGCGAACTGCGCAAAGGCGGCGTGCTGTACTGCGCGGCGCGTTATCCCGAGCAAGAACGGCGCCTGCGCGAACAACTCGATGCTGTCCGTGCGCAAGGCCTGGGTGAAGACGACTACCGCTGGTTGAGCCCCCAGGCCTTGCATGAACAGTTGAATGTGGCCCAGGCGTACGGCGCCCTGTACTCACCTCACTGCGCGACCATCCAGCCTGCACGGTTGGTACGAGGGCTGGCCGAAGCCGTCGAACGGATGGGTGTGCGCATTTACGAGCAAAGCCCGGTGCTCGACTGGAAGCCAGGCCAGGTCCGAACCGAGCACGGTCGGGTGAGCGCCGATTGGGTGGTGCCGGCGGTCGAAGGTTATGCCAGCACCCTGCCCCCGTTGAACAAGCATCAACTGGCCGCGCAAAGCCTGATCGTCGCGACTGAGCCACTCCCGGCCGATGTATGGGCCGAAATCGGCCTGACCCGCGGCCAGGCTTTCAGTGAAAACAGCCGACAAGTCACCTACGGCCAGCGCAGCCGAGACGATCGCCTGGTGTTTGGCGCCCGCGGTGGATATCGCTTTGGCGGTCGCCTGCGCAGTGACTTCAACCTCACTCAGGCCGAACGAGCATTGCGGCAACACCTGTTCAGTGAACTCTTTCCGATCTTGCGCAATGTGCGCCTGACCCATGCCTGGGGCGGCAATCTGGGGATTGCCCGGTCCTTTCACCCGCACATGCTCACCGACCGTCGCCAGCGGCTCGCGCTGGCGGGTGGCTACGGAGGTGAAGGTGTAGGCGCCAGCAATCTGGGCGGCCGAACCGTGGCGGCGTTGATTCTTGGCCAAGACAACGAACTGACTCGCCAACCCTGGGTGCTGGATGACCGCCCCCTGGCCTCGTTGCCACGATGGGAGCCCGAGCCTCTGCGCTGGCTGGGTTACAACGCCATTATCCAGAGCTTCGTTCACGAGGATCAGGTATTGGCCAACCTCCATGCGCCACACTGGCGTCGCCGGATGGCTGAAGGCCTGGCCGGTTGCATGGAACGTCTGATGAAGTCCAAGGAGCCGTTTGCATGAAGATCGATCATTTTCGCGACACCGCCCGTTTGCCTCTCGGCGAGCCTGGCGCCGTTGGTGTACCGCTGGGCGAGCCGCTTTCACAGGTTGCCACGGCATGCGTCGAACGCGACGACGGCGTCGAGGCCGGCGTGTGGGAATGCACTCCCGGCCGCTGGCGGCGCCAGATCGTGCAACAGGAGTTCTGCCATTTCATTCAGGGGCGTTGCACCTTCACCCCGGACGGTGGTGAGGCCCTACATATCCAGGCCGGCGACGCGTTGATGTTCCCTGCGAACACGACGGGAATCTGGGATGTACAAGAAACCGTTCGCAAGAGCTACGTACTGATTTTCTGAACTGCCTTCATCCATAACGCCTAGAACAAAGGTTGAGGTCTCGCATGTTGAAGTCGATCTTTCCGTTACTGTTGATCGCGTCTACCGCTCAGGCAGCAGACACCGTCAGGATCTACAACTGGAGCAGCTACATCGCTCCAGATACCCTGCAAAACTTTACCACCCAGACCGGGCACCAGACTCAATATGACCTGTACGACAGCAACGAGGTGCTCGACGCCAAGCTGATGGCCGGCCACTCAGGGTATGACGTGGTGTTTCCGTCCAACCACTTCATGGCCCGGCAGATCACGGCCGGCGCACTCAAACCGCTGGACCGCGGCAAACTCCCGAACTGGCACAACCTCAACCCGACGCTGATGAAGGTTCTGGAGGCCAATGACCCTGGTAACCGCTACGGCTTTCCCTACCTGTGGGGCAGGACCGGCATCGGCTACAACGTAGCCAAGGTCAAGGCGGTCCTGGGCGATGTACCGATAGACTCGTGGGACATTGTGTTCAAGA
The DNA here is from genome assembly GCF_900101575.1 of Pseudomonas sp. NFACC37-1. NCBI lineage: Bacteria > Pseudomonadati > Pseudomonadota > Gammaproteobacteria > Pseudomonadales > Pseudomonadaceae > Pseudomonas > Pseudomonas sp. NFACC37-1. Next base: position 97,520 of record NZ_FMUZ01000011.1, read on the forward strand.
CGGAAAACATGAAGAAACTCGCCCGATGCGGCGTGGCTATGCTCGACAATGGTCCCGAGATCCTCCCCATCGCCTTGAACTACCTTGGCCTGCCGCATCACAGCAAGGACAAGGCCGACTATGAGAAGGCCCAGGCCTTGCTACTCAAGGTGCGCCCCTATGTGAGTTACTTCCACAACTCCAAGTACACCAGCGACCTTGCGACGGGGGACGTGTGTCTGGTCGTGGGGTTTTCCGGCGATGTGATGCAGGCCGCAGCGCGAGCCAATGAGGCCGGGAACGGCCAGCAGATTGCTTACGCCATCCCCAAGGAAGGCTCACCGATGTGGTTCGACATGGTCGCCATGCCCGCCGATGCGCCAAATGAAGGCGCCGGCTACGAATTTCTCAACTACCTGCTGGACCCCAAGGTGATGGCTGGCATCAGCAATCATGTGCACTATGCCAACGGCAACACCGCCGCCGAGGGGCTGGTCGACAAGGCCATCCGCAACGACCCGATGGTGTACCCGCCTGACAGCGTGATGAAAAAACTCTTTGTACTGGAGGCCATGCCATTGGAGAACGACCGGCTGCGCACGCGGGTCTGGAGCCGGATTAAAAGCGGGCAATGAAACCTGTCGCCGATGAAGCAGACACCCGGATCATCGGCGACATCTCCAGGGTCTCATCAGCCCTCTCGCGCATCGGGCAAGCGCAAGCGATCTATTTCGTCAAAGAGATTACAAAAGACGTCCACCAGGGAGGGATCGAACTGGGTACCGGCTTGATCGGTGATGAAACGCCTCGAACGCTCGACATCCCAAGCCTGTTTGTAGGCTCGCGGCATTCTTATGGCGTCATACACATCGCATATCGACACAATCCTTGCCGATAACGGAATCTCCTTACCTCGCAATCCCTTGGGATAACCGGTGCCGTCCCAACGTTCGTGATGCGCCAGGGCAATTTCCGCTGCCAAATCCGTCAAAGGGGAACCGTCCGGGTCATGCAGGATTTCATAACCGATACGGGCATGTTCCTGCATGATCTCTCTTTCCTGCGGTGTCAACGCGCCAGGTTTTTGCAGAATCGCGTCCTCAATGCCGATTTTTCCAATATCGTGCATCGGAGCCGCCATCTTCATGAGGTCGCACCATTGAGAGGGCATGCCGATCGCCTTGGCCAACATCGCAGCGGACTCGCCAATACGAACAATATGATGCCCCGTGTCATCGTCGCGATAGCTGGCCGCTCGACTCAAGCTGCTGCCGATCGCCTTGTAGCTGGAAGCCAGTTGGGCCGTGCGTAGCTCGACTTTGCGCTCAAGCTCAACGTTAACGTCGCGCAGCTGCTTCGCCGCCTGCGCCAGCTCCAGGCAATTGCGTACTCTGAGCAGCACCTCAGGCAGGTCAATGGGTTTGGAGATGAAGTCGTTAGCGCCCTTCTCCAGCCCTTTTCGTCTGCTCTGCTGGTCATTCAACGCCGTTACGATGATGACCGGTGACTCAGTGCGGTCTCGTTTATTGAGCCGATCAAGGATCTCGAAGCCATCGGGCGCGGGCATATCCAGGTCCAGCAACACCAGGTCCCAGGCGTTCGAAAGCAACCAATCCAGTCCTTGGACCGAGTCGCTGAAGGTCGTGATGTTGCGCAGGCCTACGGCTCGCAAGCATGAATCCAGAAGCCGGAGATTGGTGGGCACATCGTCGATAATGACAATCCTGCTTTCAGCATTTACTTTGGCGAACATGCATCTGCCCTCTTCGTGGCGAGCGTCAATACCAGATGGCGAATACTCTGCCTCTCCAAGGGAGAAGCCACGATGGCCTGGCACTCCAGTTGGCTGATCGAAGCGTGATCAGCGGCCGCACGAACCACGATGATCGACAGGGCAGTTTCTGCGATCCTCGTGCGCAAACCGCGGAAAAAAGTCTCCAGCACAGGCACACGGTCCGTGGTGGCGACGATCAATACGCTGATTGCCGTGGCATCAAGCACAACGCTGGCCTCGGGCAACGTGTTGACCCATTGCAACTCGAAATCACCGGCCAGTGCCTCCCGGACCACCTCATCATCCTTGGGGTTGCTGCTTACCAACAGGACGCGCGGCAACGCTATCGTCGACAGGTTGGACTCCCTCCCGGGTGCGGGAAAAGCCGACGAGTACATGTCGATCCAGAAAGTCGACCCCACATTGACGTGGCTTTCAAAGCCCATGCTGCCGTGCATCAGAAGTGCCAGGTCCCGACACAGCGCCAAGCCAATACCCGTGCCCTGGATGGAAGAGTTCTCTTTACCCAAGCGCTGGAAGGGCCTGAACAGCTCGTCCTGCAAAGCCGGGGGAATGCCCACACCGGTATCCGTCACATAAAGACGCAGCCGGGCTCCCCCCTCGACAACCATGGCCCCCAGGGTAATGTCACCACCGGGTCGGTTGTATTTGATTGCATTGGATAACAGATTGATCAGGACTTGCTTGAGGCGACGCTTGTCCGCCCAGACATGCCATGTATCCAGAGGAGCGGTGGTGTGCAAGATCTGGCCCTGCGCTGCGATCTGCTGGCGAACCATGTCAGCGCAGTTGGATAACAGGCTCGCCACGTGCACCGGCTTGAGATCCAGCAGGGGTCTCTCAGCCTGCAAACTGGAGAGTTCGAGCAGATCGTCCATCAACTGCATGAGGTGCTCGCTGGCCTCGATGATTTCCTGCAGGTTGGCCGTTTGCTGCGATGCGTCGTCAGGCGGCTGCATGAGTCCCAATTGAGCAAACCCGTAAATGGCATTCAATGGCGTTCGCAACTCATGACTCATGCTGGAGATGAACTTGGATTTGGCTGTACTGGCGGCCTCTGCCTCCAGGGTTTTCTCCCGCAGATCCAACTGGGTCTGCTTGAGCGTCGTGATGTCGACACACGCCACGACCACGACACTGGCATCCTCAAGCCGCGAGGGTTCCAGCATGCGCCCCCGGCAAAGGATCCAGATCAACTTGCCATGCACGTCCCGGATCCGGAACTCCGCTTCCGGCGCCACGCTGGCAGTGCCCCTGGCCTCCTCCAGAAACCGCATGAAGGTCTGCCTGTCTTCAATGGGTATGTTCTCCAGCAGTGTCGCCATCGGCACTTCATTGGCGGCAAAGCCGAAACGCTGGCACAGGGCGCCCTTGAGAATAAAACGCTGTCGCTGGGGGTAATACTCCCAGAGCCCTTCGGCAAAACTCTCCATGACCAACTCGAGACGCTGCTGTGTGGAACTGCGGACAAACTCGGCCTGGGCCAACTGCCTGCCCATTCCCAGTGCCTGGTTGGACATTGACCAGAGTTCGGAGATATCGGAGGGGCTCTCCGCCGGTTGCCAGTTACCCCGGCCAATCTCTCGCATCATTCGTGAAACCCCCTGCACCGGCGCGCTCAATTGGCGACTGAGGTCACGTGTCCGCCACCACATGAAGGCAAAGAACAAGGCGTAGAACAGGACCAGCCCCGCGACCAACAAATAACCCACATCGCGGTAATGACTGGCGAGCAGATTGGTTTCCTGCATGACCGCCGCTTCGTCCACCACCGCCAGCAAGAACCACCCGGTGGAGGGAATCACATTCCAGGCGACCAGATGAGGCCGTCCATTCAACGTCAGGGCAACAATGCCCCCCGGATGGCCCGGTAAGTTCTGATTGAGGCTGGCGAGGTCCGGATGACGGGTAAGATTTAAATCCGGGGACTGCAGACGCTCGTGATCAACAGGCTCTGCGGCGGGCTGGTTCTCGACTCGCAGGGAGAAGTCACGTTGGCCCGCCTTGGGTACGGCCATGACATCGAGCTTGTCATTGACCAGCATCAGGTAGCCATCCCACGGCATCTGCAACTGCTCTATTCGCTTCAAGATGCCGTCGACCGTGACATCAACTCCGGCGACACCCTCGAGAAAGTCGCCCTTATAGACCGGCGCAATGGCAGACATCATCCACCCCTGGCCGGCGGGGTCCAGGTAGACATCCGTCCAGACTACTTTTTTATCAGGATTGTGCTGTGCATCGGCCAGGTAGTAGAAGTTGTATTGGGTGATGTCCATATCATGGGGGTATTGCTCGAGCGTATTGAACCAGGGGTAAATCCGGTTGTAGCTGTCCCAACTGTTGAAATAGATACTGGCAATCAGAGGATCCCCGTCCTTCAACTGCTTCATCATGAAATCCTGATTGGCCAGCAGGGATACCTTGTAGAGATCCTGATCTTGCGGCGCAGTGATATTCGAATAAAACGAGGCGGATGCTCCATCGTTTGCTGCGCTGTAACGAACACCGTCGGCACTTAATGATAGCGATGCTGCCACGAGGTGCTGTTTCTCGGTGAGTTCATGCTCCGTGGATTTGGCATAAAGATCGATCGCCTTGTGGATCTGCTCAAGTTGTCCCTGCACCAGCAATGCATTCTGCTGAACCGAAGCCTGAATGTCTCGTGTTGCACTTTGATGCAGGTACTCGATCTGAGAACTTCGAATGGACTGGTTGGTGATGAAATAAGTGGTGATCAGCACACCCTCCACCAAAACAAGCGGCAAGAGGCTGGTACTGGCGAATGCTCGCCAGATCCATCTGCGCAAACTCACCCTCTTCTTCTTTGAAGTTGTTTGCATAAGCACGCTCGTTGCGTTGGCGGCACAAACGATATCACAATGATATCATTGTGAGCCCATCCTCGGTTTCTGTCCAACGGGACTCTTTTCTATCGTCCCCCGTCTACACGACCTTGCAGGTCCCCCCAGCATCGATCAAAAGCGTGTGGGCAGCCTTATGACCATAGTCGAACACTCGATTTCGGCCTCAAGACTTAAGCTATGCTCAAAAACAGTGATCAGAGGATGGGGCGAATGGATTCAGCCATAGCGGTAGCAACACCGTTCACGCAGGATGCGGATGACGTGGGTGTCGTGTTGCTGGATGCCCAGGGAACGTTGCTCATCATGGATGACTGCGCCAGTCGGCTACTGGGGCTGAGCGAAAGCGTCGCCGCCCTTGTTCCCTCGCCTGCATTGTTTTCTCTCAAGCCTCTGACTTTTGAAAAACACCTGACCCATGCGCGACTCAAAGGGAACTGGCATTTTCAAAGTGCGTCGGCGAACGGCGACACGCTGAAAGTGACACTCGACTACAGGGCACAACAATCCACATTCCTGGTGAAGATCCGCCGCGCCGAACGCATCCACCTTGCCGAACAGGATTATCGCCTGGCGTTCGATTCTGCCGGCACAGGCCTGGCCTTATTGCGAATGAGCGGTGAATGGATCGCGGCCAATCAAATGCTGTGTCAGATGCTTGGCTACACCGAAGAAGAACTTCGCGCCACGTCTTTCCAGCGTTTGACGCATCCGGACGACACCGATATCAGTAAGGATGAATTGCACAGACTCATCCTGGGACACCGTACGAGCCTGACGCTGGAAAAACGCTACATCCGCAAGGACGGCAGCACGCTGTGGGCACGCCTGACCCTGGGCATCGCCCGTAACGCTGATGCAGAAGCGCTTTACTTCGTATCGCAGCTGGAAGACATCAGTGAACATCTCGCCTTGCGCCAGGCATTGTTCAATAACGAACAGAAGTACCTCTCACTGGCCAAAAGCTCACAAAACATCATCCTTCGCTACAACCGGCTAGGACAGCAAATCTATGCCAATCCCGAGCTTGAGCGCGCCCGGGGTTTTCCCAACACTCACATCACCGAACGCGCCTCGACGCACAATCCGCTGGACGAATATTTTCGCACGCAAGTAGAACTCACGCTTTCAACCGGCGTAGCCCATACGTTCCTGCTGGAAAACAAGGACTCGCACTCACGTCGCTCCGTGGATTTCCTCTGCAACCTGACGCCGGAGCATGACGAAACAGGCGAGCTGTGCGGGGTACTGGTCACAGCCCAGGATATCAGTGCGTTGCGCCGACAGGAGCGGGCCGAGAACGCGCGCTCCGCCATTTTTCAAAAGATGGTCACTCACGACACACTCCGGGAGGTGCTGCCACTGCTCGGTGCCTACCTGGATATTCTGACGCCCGGGCTTCACAACGCCATGGCGTTCAAGGCTGTGCCTGGCGACGAATCCCTTCGCGCCCCTCCTACGGACACGTCCTCGATTACAACCTGCCTGGCCGAAGATCTTGATCGACAGCCCGAGCGGTTCGAGCACCATCACTTCATCGCGGATTTGAAAAGCGACGCCGCGGGCCTCGCGTTCAGCCAGCCCGCCTTGCAGGCAGGCTATCGAGGTTGTTGGGTAGAACCGGTGGTCAATAAGACCGGTGTCGCGATGGGGGCCATCCTGTTGTTCGTCGGTGGGGACGCCCAACTGAGCGAGCAGGATCGCAAGCATGCACAAATGGCCAGTCATATCGGTGCCATCGCCTGGGAGCGCTGCTCGGCCCATAGCCACCTGGCGCAAAGCGAACGCCGTTACCGCGAAGTCTTCGACCATTCGCAAGACATGCTTTGCCTGCTCGCCGTGGAAGCCGACCAGCAACTCAGTTGCCTGGAGGCCAATCCAAAGCTGTGCGACATGCTCGCCAAAAGTCACTCGGACATGATCGGCCAATCGTTGGGCCAGTGCCTGGAAAAAGAAGCCGCCAGTATTGTCGAGGCGATCTGCCTGCACTGCATCGCCGTGGGAGCCCCCATCGAACTGGATGCACATCTGCCCTGCGGTCAACGCTCACTCGTTGTCCATTTCAACCTGATACCCGTAGCCGACTCAAACGGGCGCTTGCATCGCCTGGTGTGCATTGCTCGCAACATTACCGACATCCTGGAGGCCCAGCGCAACGAACTGGCCCGGCAGCAGGAAATCGGCACACTGGTTGAAAACTCTCCAGACGGTATTGCACGACTGAGTCGAACGGCAGAGCTGCTGTTCGTCAATCCGGCATTGGAAGCCTGGCTGGATCGCCCGCAAATCGATTTACTGCACAAGGACCTGCTCGAGATTCTGCCGAAAAACCTGCAGAGCCAATTATTCCATGCAGCCGTCATAGAAGCGGTGGAAAAAGGCCAGCCTCTGGAGCATGAATATGTGCTCACCGAGCAACATCGATTGCAACGCGTCTATCACATCAGTCTCGTTCCCGAGCAGAACATCCAGGGGAAAATCGCCACCGTTCTGGCTGTCGTTCGCGACATATCGCAGTTGCGCCTGGCTGAACTGCGCCTGGCTTCGCTCAACAAGCAACTGCGCCAATTGATGTCCAGTCGAGAAAGTGCGCGGGAAGAGGAACGCAAGCTCATTGCGCAGGAGATCCACGATGAGCTCGGACAACATCTGACCGCCATACGCATGGGCACTTCGCTGCTGCGCTTTCAGTACGGCGAACAACTGCCCCAGCTCAGCGAACAGGTGGCACGCCTGCTGCAACTGATCGACCAAACGGTGCAGGTGGTCAGGAACATTTCCACCAGCCTGCGCCCCTCCATCCTCAACATGGGTATCGCCGCGTCACTGGAATGGCTGACCGACACGTTCAAGCAGCAACAAGGCATCGACTGCAACCTGCAGATCCACCCGCAGAAAATCCATTTGGACGATGCCAGCGCAACCGCTGCATTCAGGATCGCCCAGGAGTCGCTGACCAACATCGCCCGGCACGCCGAAGCCACTCGGGTCGATATCACGTTTGAGCAAGGCGAGAACGGCTGGACACTGGAAATCATCGACAATGGCAAAGGCTTCGAGCAACGCGAGCAATCGTCCAGGACCCTCGGCTTGCTGGGAATGCGCGAACGAGGCCTGACCTTGGGGGGAACCACCACCATAACCAGCACCCCGGGCAGCGGCACGACTGTCCAATTACGTGTACCCGCTTCAAGGAGTCAAGACTCATGATCCGTTTAATGGTGGCCGACGATCACACGATCATGCGCGAAGGCCTCAAGCAGTTGTTCGCGCTGGTCAAGGATATTTCCGTGGTGGCAGAAGCGGAGAACGGGGCCCAGGTCCTGGAGTTGTTGCGCCATACCGATATCGACGTGCTGCTGCTCGACATGACCATGCCTGGTTCGAGTGGCGAAGACCTGATCGGCCGTATCCACGCCCATTACCCCAAGCTGCCGATGCTCATTCTGAGCATGCACAATGAAGCCCACATCGCCCAGCGAGCCCTACGCGCCGGCGCTTCAGGCTACATGACCAAGGACCGCGACCCGGAGGCGCTGCTGGCGGCGATCCGCAAGGTGAGCACCGGTGCACGCTACCTCGACCCACAACTGGCCGAACAAATCGCACTGCAAAGCAGCGGTGTGACGCCCGAGAACGCCTCGCAGAGCCTGACCTCCCGTGAATTCCAGATCCTGCGCATGCTGGCCCAAGGGCTGAGCGTCAACCAGATCGCCGAACAACTGGTGATCAGCAACAAGACCGTCAGCACGCACAAGACTCGGCTGATGGAAAAGATGTGCTTTGCCACCAGTACCGACCTGGTGCGCTACGCCTTGAATGAAGGGCTGGTCTGAAGACGCCGCGACTCAGGGCTGATGGCCGCGAACGCCAAGGATGGCGGAAGCGATCTGCTCCAGTGGCAGCTCGCGCTCGACCGCGCCCAGCTTGAACGCCTCGCGCGGCATTCCATACACCACGCACGACTCTTCATCCTGCCCCAAGGTCCTGGCGCCGGCATCACGCATCTCCTTGAGGCCCCGAGCGCCATCATCCCCCATGCCCGTCATGATGATGCCCAAGGCATTGCTGCCGGCGCTGCGTGCGACCGAACGGAACAGTACATCCACCGAGGGTCGATGTCGGCTGACAGGAGGTCCCTGCACAATATCCACCTGGTATTGGGCGCCACTGCGCTTGACCAGCATGTGAGTGCCTCCCGGTGCAATCAGCGCACGCCCGGGAATGATGCGATCACCCTGTACCGCCTCGCGAACCTCGATCTCGCAAACGTGATTGAGGCGCTCGGCGAAGGCGGCGGTAAACTTCTCCGGCATGTGCTGCACGACGACAATGCCTGGACATACCCGCGACAACCCTTGTAGGACCTGTTCAAGGGCCTGGGTGCCCCCGGTGGAAGTGCCTATGGCAACGATGCTTTCAGTCGTGCGAGCCATGGCCATGGACGCAGGGGCCAGGATCGCGTCGGCATTGAGCCGGGGCGGTACATCGACAGGCGCCCGGGCGCCCGCTACGCACCGCATGTTGGCCTTCGCCGCCGCCCTGACGGCCTGGACCAGTTCATCCGCACTTTCAGTCAGGAACTGCCGCAGGTTGGACTGTGGCTTAGTGACGATACTCACTGCACCGGCTGCCAACGCCTGCAAGGTGGTCTTGGCGCCCTTCTCTGTCAGCGTCGAACAAATCACCACCGGCGTAGGCTTTTGCGCCATCAGCTTTTTCAGGAAGGTGATGCCGTCCATTCGGGGCATTTCGACGTCCAACACGATGACGTCAGGCCATTGCCTGCTCATCTTCTCCATGGCGTATACCGGATCGATGGCAACATCGATCACCTGGATCCCGCTGGCCTGGTTCAGAACTGCACTCAGCACCTGGCGCACCACGGCGGAATCATCCACGATCAAGACCTTGATATCCGTCATCAGACATTACTCTTGGGCGATTCGAATACTTTGCGTACCGAGTCGGCATGATTGAGCTGAAGGCGTCCGGTGCTCACATCGAACACCAAGTGGCGATACCCCCGGCCACCTACGTGATACACCCGGCATTGCAACCCATGGTCCTGGATCAGGCGCCTGGCGGCGTTGACGTTCTGTTGGCCAATCCCGATAGCGTCACCGCGCTCCACCCCGGGAAACATGTCAGCCCCGCCAAAAAGGCTCACCTCGAACTGCTCGGGCCGGGCACCCGCTTGACGAATGCACTCGAACAGCAGCATCAACGCATCCGTCGCATAACGACCGTTCAGGTGTCCCGCGCCGTGCCCTCCCCGACGAGGCAACATGAAATGACACATGCCGCCCAACAAGCGTTGCGGATGCCAGAACACCAGGGCAACGCAGGAACCCAGTACCGTACATAAGCGCATCTGGCGCCCTCCGAACGCCACCTCGCCGGGCTGCAGGAAATACTCGACCACCCGAGCCATCTCAAGCATCCGGTTTACGATAGATCGAGGGCTTGACCACCTGCAATTCATCGCTGATGCCATTCAGGCTTTCCGAATGGCTCACGATGAAATAGCCACCCGGCCTCAGGTGTTTGCTCAAGCGCTTCACCACCTCGGACTTGGTCTGGTTATCGAAATAGATCATCACGTTGCGCAGGAAAATCACATCGAACTGCCCCACCGAAGGCAGCGCATTGTTCAAGTTGATCGAAGTGAATGTGATCCGTGACGCCAACGCGCGGTCGACCATGAAAATACCGTTGTTGCAACCCACGCCCTTCAGGCAGTACTTGTTCAACAGCGCCTCGGGAATACCGCGGATACCATCCAGTGGGTAGCGTCCGCCCTGGGCTTTTTCCAGCACCCGGCTACTGATATCGGAAGCGAGGATCTCCCATGGCCGGGTGCCCAGGCTGTCGGCCAGCACCATGGCCAGGGTGTAGGGTTCCTCTCCCGTGGAGCAGGCACCACTCCAGATACGCACTGGGCCATTGCCACGAAGCCCGGGAAGAATCACGTCGCGCAGAAACTCGAAATGCTTGGGTTCGCGGAAAAAGTAGGTTTCGTTGGTGGTCAGCAAGTCCACCGCCATTTGCAACTCGGCCCGATCCTTCATCAGCAAACGGTAATAGCTGCCATAGGTGGTCAAGTTGAAAAACTGCAGACGCTTGGCCAAGCGGCCACTGACCAGCTGTTTCTTGGCGACGGATAAGCTGATCCCGGCAATTTCATGAATCATTGACCGGAACTGCTGGAACTCGTTGTCGGAGAGAACGGCATTCATGCTTGCAACCCGTCCTCGTTGATGTTCGAAGGAAACAGCACCGGCCAGTCATCGCTTCCGAGCATGTGCTCGATGTCCAGCAACAAGACGAAACGGTCACTGAGCTTGCCAATCCCCACCACGAATTCAGGGCTAAGGCGCCCCTGGAGTGCCGGTGCCGGCTCGATCTGCTCGGCCGGTATCTCCAGCACCTCGCTGACGGCGTCCACGATGATGCCCACCAGGCCTGTGCCACCGCTGCCGTGGACTTCCAGCATGACGATGCAGGTGCGTGGGTTTTCCAAAGTCTGGGCACCGCCAAAACACAATCCGAGATCCAGCACTGGAATGGCCGCACCGCGCAGGTTGGTGATGCCGCGAACCTTTGGCGGCGCCATCGGCAACGGGGTAATCGGGCCGTATTCGACAATCTCCCGGACGCACAGGGTACCTACCGCAAACATCTCCTGACCCACGCTGAAGGTCAGGTACTGTGGGGCTGCCGTCCCTGGGGCCGGCGAACGCGACGCGGATATGGACATGTTTCACTCCTCGGGACCCACCACAGGCGGCGGCCCCCTCTCAAGACAACGTACGCACGCGTGGGCGCGACGACTCAATGCAACTGGCTGGCGATCTCACGGACACACAGCACCTGGTCGAGCTGAAGCACCGTCAGGAACGCCCCTCGTATCTTGACCATCCCTCGAATGAAGTCTTCACGGATCCGGTTCCCGATCGCTGGCGCGGCCTTGATGTCGGCCAGCTCGATTTCGATCACCTCGCTCACCGAGTCGACGACAATGCCCAGCACGTGGGGTTCGCCTTCCTGGATCAACTCCAGGATAACGATGCAGGTCCTGTTGCCTTGCTGCGTGGTGCCCTTGCCAAAGCGCGCCTGCAGATCGATCACCGGGACCACCGAACCGCGGAGGTTGATTACCCCGCGGATAAAATCCGGCATCATCGGTACGCTTGTCACCTGGCCGTATTCGATGATCTCGCGCACACACAAGGTATCGATTGCATAGACCTCCCTGGCGGACACGAATGTCAGGAATTGCAGGAACTCGCTGTCGCAAGGGCTCTGCGGCGCATACTCGAAATGACTCACGACTGCAGCGTCCATGGCTCAACTCCCGAAGCGAATGAAACCGCCTTCCTGGGCATGCTCACTGCTTTGCATGCCGCCCAGGCTGGAAGAAGCAGCCCGAGGAACGGCAGACACCGCCACCCGACCCTGCAGGGTGAAAAAGCCCATCAACTCCTGCAACTGTTCGGCCTGGCTGCTCATTTCCTCGGCGGTGGCGGCCAGTTCCTCGGAAGCCGAGGCGTTTTGCTGAGTGATCTGACTCATCTGCGACATGGCGGTATTGATCTGCTCGGAACCGATGGACTGCTCTTCAGATGCAGCGGCGATCTCCTGGACCAAATCGGAAGTCTTGGTGATCGAGGGCACGATTTCATCCAGCAGGTTGCCGGCCCGTTCAGCCAGGGCAACACTGCTTTTGGCCACCTGGCCGATTTCCTGCGCCGCGACCTGGCTACGTTCAGCAAGTTTGCGCACCTCAGCGGCGACGACCGCAAAGCCCTTGCCATGTTCACCGGCACGGGCCGCTTCGATGGCCGCGTTGAGCGCCAACAGATTCGTCTGATAGGCAATCGAGTCGACGATCCCAATCTTCTCCGCGATGGTTTTCATGGCCGAGACGGTGTCCTTGACGGCCTGCCCACCCTCGCTCGCTTCCTTGCTCGCCTTGCCGGCCATGCCATCGGTCACCTTGGCGTTCTCGGTATTCTGAGAGATCGACGCCGACATTTGCTCCATCGACGCCGACGTCTCTTCAACCGACGCCGCCTGTACCGAAGCCGATTGGCTGATGCTCTGGGCCGTGGCGGAGATCTCTTCCGAGGCACTGGAGAGCGAATCGGCGGAACTGCGAACCTCGCCGATGATCTGCGAGAGTTTGCTCACCGTTTCGTTGACCGCGTTCTTCAGGTCTTGCAGGCTGCCCTGGTAATCACCTTTGACGCTGCGGGTCAGGTCACCACCGGACAGGGCCACCATGACCTCCATCGCCTCGCTGAGCGGCGCGACGATCGAGTCCAGCGTGCTATTGATCCCCGCCACGATGCGGCGGAAATCCCCTTGATGGCGAGTACTGTCCGCACGGGTATCGAGCCGGCCGACCACCGCATTCTCGCTGAGCATCTGGGTGTCTTCGATCAGCGCCTGGATGTTGCGGCGCAGTTGTTCGATGTTGTCGTTGATAAAGGCTTTTTTGCCGGGGAACTGGGCCAGGGGCGCCGACAGGTCGCCTTCACCGAAAGAACGTATGCAAGCCATGGCCTGTTTTTTCACGCTGATGTGGCCATCGACCATGTCGTTGATGCCTTGGGCGATCTGACGGTACGAGCCTTGGAATCGCTGTACGTCGATATGCACATCGATGTCACCTTTCTCATGCTCCTCCGACATGTGACGCATCTCTTCGATCAACGCCATGATGGTGCTGCGCAGATGCTCGATGGTGACGTTAATGAACGCCTTCTTGCCGGGGAACGCTTGCAGAGGCGCCTGCAGATCGCCCTCGCTGATCGACTTGATGCAGGCCATCGCTTGCTTCTTGACGTTGATATGCCCGGCAACCATGTCGTTGATACCTTGAGCCATCAGCCCATAACTGCCAGCGAAGCGTGCCGCATCGATCTGCACGTCGATGTCGCCTTTGTCGTGCTCCGCGGACATCTGGGTCATATCGCTGATCAACTGATTCAAGGTCCCGCTCAGGCGGTCCATGGAACCCATCAGTCCGGTACGTTCAAGGCCATTGCTACTGCCTTGCACGTCCAACTGCCCGGCCACGAACCGCTCCGCCAGCAGGCGTACATCGTCGGGCTCGCCGCCCAAGGTGTGCAGCAGCCGGCGTACCAGGAAGAAACCGATCAAGCCGATCACCAGCAAGGTGGCGCCACCGACCAAGGCAATGCTGTAGATCGCCGTCTGTTCGGTCGATGCCGCGATCGCTGCGTTTTTTCGTCCCAGGTCCAGGTTGTGCTGGCGGATATCACTCAAGGCCGAAGTAACCTTTTCACGTGTCACGTCCAGGTCGAGCAGCACAGTGCGGGCTTCAGGGGCTGCATTGCGCAGGGCGTTGTCGAAACGCTCCACACCCCGGTTGTATTCGTTGACTGTGCTGCGCAAGGCGCTGAGCAGCGTCGCATCACGATCGTCGGAGACGAACTCTTTCTGGTAGCGATCGAGTGCCTGGAGTACCGACTCCTTGTCACTTTGCTGGGAACTGTCGGCAGGTCCGGACAAGCTCTGCCATTGGCGGCTGTGGCTATCTGCAAGGGCCAGGGCCACATGATCCAGCAACTGCAGGCTGGGCACGGTATTGACTTGCGCATAGCTGGCGGTGCTCCTGACCCCACCCATCAGATAAAGACTGAGACTGACCAGGACCAGGATGCCCAACAGAGCAGAGGCGACCAGCAGCGAGATATTTTTTTTGACGGTCATGATGCTGTACTCCAGGGAAAACTATTGAGTCAATTCAGGGCTGAGGGTCGTACCGTGCTTCTGTCGGCTGACGACTTGCCCGAGTAGTTTGGGAATATCCAGGATCAACGCGACTGCTCCGTTCCCCAGGATGGTGAAGCCGCCCAGTCCATGAGCTGTACCGAAAATCTTGCCCAGCGGCTTGATCACCGTCTGGAACTCACCCAGCAATTGATCGACGACCAGGCCCACCCGCATCCCCGCGTAATGCACCACCACGATGTTTTCACGGCCATGGTTAGGCTCATCGATGGCGAACATCTCGCGCAGGCGCAGAACTGGAAGCACCGAGCCCCGCAGGTCTAGGAATTCTTGATTGCCGTAGTCGTCGGTCGACAGTTCGATGCACTCCTCGACCAGGTCCAGAGGCACGACATAGGAGGCATTGCCGACCCCGATCAGAAAACCATCGATGATGGCCAGGGTCAGCGGCAGGCGGATACGCACCGTGGTGCCCACGCCCTCCTCGCTTTCCAGATTGACCGAGCCGCGCAGGGCAACGATGTTCCGTTTCACGACATCCATTCCCACGCCGCGCCCGGACAAGTTGCTGACCTGATCGGCCGTGGAAAAGCCGGGTTCGAAAATCAGGTTGAGAATGTCGCCGTCGGCCAACTGTTGCCCTTCGGCAACCAGGCCGCGCTCCATCGCCTTGGCCAGGATGCGTTGCTTGTTCAGGCCACCACCGTCGTCACTGACTTCAATGACGATGCTGTTGGCCTCGTGATAAGCATTGAGGCGAACCGTGCCCTGCTCCGGCTTGCCACGTTCACGACGCAGTTGGGAAGGCTCGATGCCGTGGTCCATGGCGTTGCGCACCAGGTGGGTCAGGGGATCGCCGATGCGCTCGACCACCGTCTTGTCCAGCTCGGTCTCGGCGCCAAGTACTTGCAAGACGATGTCCTTGCCCAACTCCTTGGATACATCGCGCACCACCCGCTGGAAGCGGTTGAATGTGCCGCCAATCTGCACCATTCGCAGGGTCAGGGCACAGTCGCGCACTTCCTCGACAAGACGCGAGAGCGAACTTGTCGCTTCAATCAGCTCGCCGATGCCGCTTTGGATGGCCCCCAGGTTGGCGCCAGCACCGGCGATGATCAGCTCGCCCACCAGATTGATCAGTTGATCCAGTTTGCCGGCGTCGACCCGAATCAGATTACCTTCGGCCGGACGGGCCTCTTTTGCCCCCCGGCTCTTGGTCACGTCATCGCGCATCGCCTGGTCTGGCACCACCGGGGCAATCGCAACAGTCGTCGACTCGTCAGAAGACGAACCGGCCAGCCATGCCTCACGGGTCACGGAACCACAGGCGACAAAGGCCTCTACCATGGCATCGGGCTCAGCTTCGAGACGGCCGATCAACGCCCGGAAACCCGCCAAGTCGCCGTTGCACGGCAACACGCAGATCTGGCTGCCCTCGCGAACAAAGTCGAAGGCCCCTTCAATGGTGGCCTGGCCGGCATCGCTGACAAACCCCAGTTCAAACCCCAGGTAACACGCTTCCGGATCCATCGTCGCGATATCCGGCATGCCATCGGTCATGCATACGACTGCACTGATTTGGCCGAAACTGTTGAGGTAGCGCAGCAACGAAAGCGGATCCATACCGTTACGCAGGACGTCCGGACACAGGCGAAGGGACAGATGCCAACGCGCGGCACAAGCCGATTGCGGCGGCTCGATCGGTACCTGGGACAGCTCCGGTTCGTGACGGTTTTCCAGGTAACGGTTGAGACGCTCGACCAACGCCGCGCCCTGCCGCTCATGCTCTGCGGTCATGCCTTGCAAGTCACCGTGGCTGGCCAGCAATTCAATCAGCGTGCACAGGTGGTCCCGCACTTCCAGGAACAAGGCACTCAGCGACTCGTCCACCCGCAGTTCATGTCCACGGACGCGATCCAGTACGCTTTCAGCCACGTGGGTAAAGGCTACGATCGGCGTGAAGCCAAACAGGCCGGCGGAACCTTTGATGGTGTGGGCGACGCGAAACAGCGCGTTGATGGTGTCCACATCGTCCGGCGCCTGTTCGATCTGCAACAGCGCGTCTTCCATCAGAAGCAAGAGCTCTTGGCTTTCGGCGATGAACGTCTGTAGCACGTCGTCCAGATTCATGGGCGAACTCATGGTTTCAACCTCTCTGCCGACGGGTCGTCGACTCGTCGAAAAAGCTGTGCAGCCCACTCATATCCAGTGCATCGAGCACCGCTGTGCTGGGATTGCTCAGCAACAGACTGGAGCCGTGGCGCAGTGATTCCTGCTTGATCAGCACCAGCAACTGGAGCCCGGCGGTATCCATTTCGTCCACGCCCCCCAGATCCATTTCGACTTCCTGAGCCAAGGGAAACAGCTCCAGCAACAGGTCTTTGCGTTCAGCGGCGGTGTAAATGGTCAGCGGCCCTTCGAGAACCAGAATCCGACGCAGACAAGCCGTGGTGTTTGTCATGACAACCTCCTTTTCCAGGAACTCTGGGCAGTGCTACGGCATGATCAGTTTGGAGACGGCGCCCAGCATCTGAGCCGGCTGGAAGGGCTTGACCATCCAGGCCTTGGCACCGACGGCCTGGCCCTGTTGTTTCATGGCCTCACCGGTTTCGGTGGTCAGCATGATCACGGGCGTGAACTTGTAGGCCGGCAGCTGTTTGGCTGCCTTGATGAAGCTCAGGCCATCCATGTTCGGCATGTTCACGTCACTGACAATCAGGTGGATCTTGCGTCCGTCCAGTTTGGTGAGGGCATCGCGGCCGTCGACACCTTCAATGACCTCGTATCCGGCGCCCTTCAAGGTGATGCTCACCACTTGGCGAATGGAAGCAGAGTCATCGACAATCAGGATGGTTTTGCTCATGGGGAAACTCCCTAGAAAAAAGTGATCTCGGATGAAGGACTGCTCACCACAGGCTTACCGTGATGGATCGCGTGCTGTTCAGGCATCGTGTAGGTGCTTGCCAATTGCTCAAGCCAGGTATCAGCGATAATCGGGCCAGGTGTACCGCCGGCGAGGGCCAATTGCTGGCGTTCGGCGATATGCGCATGCAGCTTGCAAAGATCGTTGTTGACCAGGGAAAGCATCTGGCCCACCCGATCCTGGAACTGCAGGGCGACCAGTACCCCCGATATCTCAATGGCAACGTTTTCGCTTTGCTGCTGGAGACTGCTGCTGGTATCGACGATGGCCTGGGCGTTGTGCCGGAAGTGCTCGATCACCTGGGACACCAGTTGCTCTGACTGAGCCAGGGTTTGCGAGTCCTGCTGCGCCTGATGCCGGGAAAGCTCGACGGTGCGGGAGATGGCAGCATTGACAGTGTTCACCGTTTCACTGATTTTCTGCCCCGTCTCCCCGGATAAGCTGGACAGCTTGCGCACTTCATCCGCCACCACCGCGAAGCCGCGCCCGGCATCCCCTGCCCGCGCCGCTTCAATGGCAGCGTTGAGCGCCAGCAAATTGGTCTGTTGGGCGATATCACCGACGAACTTGGCCATTTCCTGCAACTGCGAAGTGAAGTCGGAAAGGAGCAAGACCTCCTTGAGCTCCGACTCCTTGCGCAAAAGCGCGTCGCGCAGGGCAACCATGATCGAATCCAGGTCCCGCTGGCCAACTTCAAGGATTTCCAGCAACCGAGCTCCTGAACTCTGGCCTGCGCCGTGGGAAGCAGAAACACTGATGTCCCCCGACAACGTCGCGAAGCGGTTGCTCAGCTTGAGGATCGATTCCTCGCTGAGGATGCGCGCCGCTTCGATCTGGTGGCTCCAGATCGGCAGTACCTGCGCGCACACTTCGCCCAGCCCTTCATCGGGTGAAACAGCCAGCGGGAGGTGACCTGGCTGATCGTCTTGCCGGGCGTGCAAACGGCGGCTCACTAAACGCTTGCTCCACATGCCCATGAACAGCGAGCCCAGCAGGACAAAAGCGCAACTGACTGCACTGCGCAGGGTGAAGTCCGCGTTGATCAGAATCGCGGCGCAACCGAGCGCTCCCGTCAAACCCGCAGGCAGCAGCATCAAGATCAGGGGGGAGGAAATTACCTGTCCTTTCACCTTCATCTCTCCAGTTCAGTGCGGATCCGGCGGGATCTGCGCAAGAGCATCCACCCTTGGGATGCCCGGTTTTGTTGGCCTGAAGAGATAATGGCCAAGTAGTGGCAGCGAAACTATCGGAGCATCCTGATTTGCAGCTAAGGATTGCGGCTGCGCTGTAGGAGAATTCCTACGACCCGCCGACAACCCCCAGGACGCAAAAAAAACCAGCGACAAGCGCTGGTACGAAAACTCAGGCTCGCACCGCGCTACCCGAAATGCGCCTCGCTGCCTTGCACCTTGCCGGCCCAGAGCACTTCAAGGTTCTTGAAACCCCAGGTTTTCTCCGACTCGAAGCTGACAATCCTGTCCTGCCCGCAGGCCAGATCAACGCTTTCGGGCGGAAGTGGCGTGCGACTCGACGCCGAGAAGAAAACCTTCACGGTGGGCGTGAGCAAACATTCGGCGTGCTGCTCCATGACCACCGCCAACCTGCCGCTTTGCAGGCGCACCAACGCGCCCACCGGATAGATACCAATGCATTTGACGAAGGCGTGAAAGACTTTCTGATCGAAATGCCCAGTCCATCCGGCCATTTTTCGAATGGATTCGGCGGGGCACCAGCGATCTCGATAAGGTCGGTCGGACGTCACGGCGTCATACACATCGCACACAGCAGCCATGCGCGCGAATAGGCTGATTTGGGTTCCGCACAACTTATGGGGATAACCAGTGCCGTCCACCTTCTCATGGTGATGCAGACAAACGTCCAGCACCCGGGCCGTGAAATGCCTGCTGTCGGACAGCATCCTGGCTCCCGCCTCAGGGTGGGTGCGCATCGTCGTATATTCGTTGTCATTCAAGGCTAATGGTTTAGCCAGGATGGCCGTGGGTATCGTCATCTTGCCCACGTCATGCAGCAAGCCGGCCAACCCGGCCTCTTCCACCAGCGGCGGTGGTAGATCCAGTTGACGAGCCAAACCAATCATCAACCCACAGACCGCGACGGAATGCATGTAGGTATATTCATCGGCGTTCTTGAGGCGCACCAGACTGAGCAGTGCGTCAGGATGACGTAGCAGCGAGTCGGATATTTCACCCACCATGTCCGTGACGCGATCGAGCTCAACGATACGCCCCATTCGCAAATCGCCGAACATCTCCATGACCGCAGCCTTGGACCTGGAGCAAAGCTTGAGCGCCCTCGACAACTCTTCACTCATCGACACCCGGGGATGGGGGCCGGCGGCTTGCGCGCAAGATTGGTCAGACGCACAAGGAGGTTGCCGTCCACCCCGATCCGCCTGCACAAGGCTTTCATCAGGCGCAGAAGCCGGCACATCCGCCCCCTTTGAAGGGTCGATCCATGCACCGGCGATGCCCGAAACAAGGATTTTTTCCAGCACTTCTTCATTCTGGATCAGGAAGCTCTTGTTCCAGAACGGACGTTCTACACAGGAACCAGATAGCTCCTGGACATACATTCCTACGCAAAGATCGGTCACGCCGATATGTTTCAGCACGATGCAGATCCCCTTTCTAACCCCAACCGACTTCCCTGAATTGTCCGAACGCAATCACCAAGTGCGGTATGTCTTGGATTGGTTTCAGGATGCCACTCCGGCCTTTGAATAATAGCCATGAGCCATTAAGCATAGAATCAGAGCAGTCCTATTTAGGCTTAGGGATTTAGGATGATGGCGTAGGAATTTCCCTACAGTGCTCCGTTCAACGGACATGGTTTCCAACAGAGTGAGCTATTTTATTTTTGCTTTGCGCGGCAGGAAAACCTGGCTATTCATGCGCAGGTTCGGCATTGACCTTACCGCGAAAGACCCAAAATCCCCAGATGTTGTAAGCCAGTGTCACTGACACCAGAACAGCGAAACCGATGAGTATGATGCCTCCCACGCTGGCAATCAGCCCAGCGCGCGCCAAAGCTATTCGTCATGCAACAAACGGTAGGCGCCTCCCACGCCTGGCGCGACATCGTCGTTGTCCGGCGCGGTCCATTGACTGACCGCAGCGCCGGCATCTTTCAGCGCGAAGACCAACCGGTAGAACTCATCGGGCGGGACGCGCGAAAGCGCCATCGCGAGGATCGACAGGTTCTGAATGACGTTGAGCAGAAACGCCGTGTCCGCCATGCCATGGTCGAACAGGTAGCGTGACATTGCGCTGGCCCAGACGATGTCCGTGCTCGATCTGATCTGCCGGAACAGGTCGGCGCGCTCCGCCATTTCATGTTTGCGCGGATCGACCACCGGTAGCTTTTGTCCCCGATGCTTGCGCGCGGCCTTGATTTTCGAAGCGATAACCGGGTGGTTCTCCGCCCCCTGCGAAGCTTGGGGCCGGATGCATGGACGGAAAATGTTCAGTTACAGAATCGATATCTGAGCGCGGAAATTGTTCATTAATTTTGCCAGGTGGTTAGGCAGGCGGTTCCCATGTCTCAGAAGGTGTTCCACACAGCCATGCTCGCGATGCTGGTCGCGCAGTGGCTCTGCGCTCTATTGCTGAGGGCCACTCAGGAAGATGGTCACCCGAAGAAAACCAAGACGTGCCATTCATTATCTTGCGCTCCTCTGTCTTGCGGCGAGCGAATAGGTCACTTGTACTATTGATATAGATGACTCTTCAGCATCAAATGGACCTGAGGAGTGTGCTTCGCTGATTCAATAGTGTTCTGCCCTTGCCACTTCTCTGCTGTCTTATTCAGATGCACTTAGCTAAAAGTGGCAGCCCTGCCACAGGAATGGCGGCTGATTTGCCAACCGCGGCCCCTTCACCGGTTTACACCGTACGGCGACGAGTAATAAAGGGAGTTTCCATGAAAAACAAAATGAAGAAAGCACGTTGGACCATTGGAGCGGCGCTCGCCCTTTCAGTGGGGCTCGCATTTAGCGGCACCGCAAGTGCCTTTACCTTTGAGCACGGCTGGAGTTGCCAGAATAAGTGGTATCAAATGGGGCTTATCGAGCTGATTGCCTGTGGGGGTGGGGGCGAGGGTTGATCTACTCAGGGATTTTTTGCACTGTGAAGGCACATACAATAAACCCTTTAACCATCCAATAACTGGGGCGTTGCAAAATAATGCAACGCCCCAGCAAGATTATAAGCATCCACCTTTTAGCTTTCTGATTAACAAGCACTCATTCTAAAACAACGCAACGCAATTAAGTCCACACTCTTGAAAACCCCAACCCAGAAGGAATGACTGTATGCTTTTTTATAAAACACCATTACTCACACTTCTCTCTGCGTTTGCACTTTCATTAACAGGGTGCTCTACGATCGCACCTGAGCGTTCCGCTGCAAGTGAACTTATGGGAAAAAACATCCAGGAAGCATATAAAAAATTTGGCAAACCCTCTTTGACTTTGACAGAGCACTCAGTAAGTTCAAGCCATGAGTTATATGGACAAAAAATATACGTGTTCGACAGATACGGAACCAGTTACGACCAGCAAACAGTTGTAGGCTCAAACATGGACACTTCATCCGGACAACTGGTCAATGTCCAGCAGATTCAAACAAACCATATTCAGGAGCGCTGCACTGTAGCGTTCTGGGTTAATAACAAAAGTAGCGTAATAGATTATTACGAGGTAAAGGGGAACTGTGGAATATTTGGATCAGGACTAGGAAACACTGGAGCGCTTCATTACATGGGCATCAATTAAAAATATTAAGCAAGCTCTGAAACTGCGCTAATCATCTAGCCATCGCCAATCCCCGCCGCAAGTTCAATCAAAGTGTCGACACCTTGATATTCATTCACCCTCATACTGGATTCAGGGTTCTCTCAGCCGGCCCAGACAGGATAATTGCAATATCGAGGAGACGCTCGACGTAGGTGGAGTCTACGTTACACAGCTCGAACGACAGCAATCCGCTGCTCCAGTTTCCAAGGGCCTGGCGAACTAAGGATCCAGGTTAGAGTCAACGCTTCTGAATGGTTTAGGAGTATGGATATATGACCACTACCTATAGCGCCCCTGGGATCATGATCGTCGACATCAATGGATACGCCGATAACCACACGCCGATTGTCGCTGTCCCCCGAAGGGGTGCTGTACCTGGAGGGAGGTCGCCCGATTCTGCGCCAGCTCGAAGAACTGGAGAGCGCGCTCAGCAGCCGTCAGCCCACCTTGCAAGGCCGGTTGCGGATCAATGGCACGCTGGGTTTCAGGCGGCAGCACCTCGCCCCCGTGGTATCGAGCTTTGCCCGGCTGCACCCGGAACTTGAGATTTCTCTCCAGCTGACCAGCCACTGAGCATGCTGGACGATCAATTCGATAGCGGCGGGTGCATGGGCGAGCCGCCGGACTCACGGTTGATCGGCATTCGTCTGCTGGAGAACCCACGTATTCTCTGCGCCTCAGCGGGATACCTTGAAACTATGCCTGAACTGACCACCGCTATTGCGAACAAGCTCGTGCACCCATTTGTTTATCGCGTTCAATCCTGGAGTGCGCGAACGCGCTGCATGCGTTGCTGCTCTACCGGTGCAGCGGCCACCTGCAGTTCAAAGTCAAAATCAATCTGCGCAAAGCTCCCCTCCACACCAAACTCCCGCGCCAGTTGCTGATCGTCACTGAAGCGGATCTGTGCAATCAACTCATCGCGTGTCGCATAGGCAAAGTCATCGTACAGATGCGGGTCGCCCGACAGATTGATTTGTGTAGTCAGGTGTCGATAACCCGGTGCCGAAATGAAAAAGTGAATATGCGCTGGCCGTTGCCCGTGGCGCCCCAATTGGTCGAGCAACTGCTGGGTCGGTCCAGTCGGCGGGCAGCCATATCCCGACGGTACAATGCTGCGAAAGCGGTAGTTGCCCTGGACATCGGTCTCGATGCGCCGACGCAGGTTGAACTCCGATTGCGTTTTATCGAACCAGGAATAGGTACCGGCGGTATTGGCTTGCCACACGTCGACGATCGCCCCCGCAACGGGTTTACCATCGGTATCGCGCACCTGGCCGCGCATGAACAGCGGTACCGCAGGGTCCAAGCCATCATCCAGGCGTGCTTCGTACTTGGACAACGGCGCACCGGCCACGTACAACGGACCTTCGATGGTGCGCGGCGTGCCGCCGGTCTTGCCCGCTTCTTCGTCGGCGGCGTCCATCAGCATATCCAGGTAATGCTCAAGGCCCAGGCCGGCGACGAGCAAGCCAGCCTCCTGGTTCTTGCCCAACTCGTTCAGGTAGTTGACGGCCTTCCAGAACTCTTCCGGGGTTACGCCCAGGTCTTCGATAATGTTCACGGTGTCGCGCAAGATCCGGTAGATCAACGCCTTGGTGCGCGGGTTACCACCGTCGTTGAGATTGCCGCTGACTTCTTCGAGAAAATGCTGGGCGTGGGCAGTCTGGGAAATTCGAACGGGCATGGTGTACTCCTCATCTTGTCGTTATTAGTTAGAAAGCAGGCTTAGCTGTCGTTCTCATGGATCGACGACGGATGCCGACACAGGGCGTCCACTTCGATGGCCATGTAGGGAAAAAGCGGCAGTTGCATCAGCAAGTCATGTAGATCCTGAGCGCTATCGACATCGAACACGCTGTAGTTGGAATAGTGCCCGGCGATGCGCCACAGGTGGCGCCATTTGCCCTCTTGCTGCAACCGTTGCGCCAAGGCTTTTTCTTCGGCCTTGAGGCTGGCGGCACGTTCGGGGTTCATGTCAAAGGGCAGGTTCACGGTCATTTTTACGTGAAACAACATGGCAGGCGCCTCTTATTGTTTGTCGCGACGAAAGAACGCCAGGCGCTCTTCATCAATAGCCAGGCCAAGGCCCGGAGCGGTGGAGACATGCAGTTGGAAATCGCGATACACCAGCGGCTCGCTGAGAATATCTTCGGTGAGCAACAGCGGGCCGAACAGTTCGGTGTCCCAGGCCAGCTTGTTCAGGGTGAGGAATGCATGGGCGGAGGCCAGGGTGCCGATGCCACCTTCAAGCATGGTGCCGCCGTACAAAGCGATACCGGCTGCTTCGGCGATCGCCGCCGTGCGCAATACCGCTCGCGGGCCGCCATTCTTGGCAATCTTGAGAGCAAACACCGATGCGGCACCTTCGCGCGCCAGGTTGAAAGCATCCTCGACACATTCGATGGATTCATCCGCCATGATTGGCGCCGGGCTCGACAGGTTCAGCCGCGCCATACCAGCACGGTTGTTGCGTGCGATCGGTTGCTCGATCAGGTCGATACCGTTGTCACCCAGTACCTTGCACGCTCGCAGCGCCACGGCCTCATCCCAGGCCTGATTGACGTCAACGCGGACACTGGCGCGCTCACCCAACGCCTTTTTGATCGCGATCACATGGCTCAGGTCGCGGCTGACTTCACCGGCACCGATCTTCAACTTGAAGATGCGGTGGCGGCGCAGGTCGAGCATCTTCTCGGCTTCGGCGATGTCTTGCTCGGTGTTGCCACTGGCCAGGGTCCAGGCCACCGGCAAGGCGTCACGCACACGGCCGCCGAGGAGTTCGCTCACAGGAAGATTCAGGCGTTTGCCCAGCGCATCGAGCAAAGCGCTTTCGACACCGGACTTGGCAAAGGTATTGCCGCGGATACTGCGCTCCAGACGCAACATGGCGGCGTTGATATTGCTGGCGTCCTGACCGATCAACAGCGGCGCAAAATGGCAGTCGATATTGATCTTGATGCTATCGGGGCTTTCGTTGCCGTAGCTCAGGCCGCCAATGGTGGTGGACTCGCCAATACCTTCGATACCGTCGGCGCAGCGTACGCGGATGATCACCAGCGTCTGGTTTTGCATGGTGTGCATCGCCAGTTTGTGCGGGCGGATAGTGGGGAGGTCGACGATAATCGTCTCGATCGACTCGATGGCGCAAATCGGCATGATAATACCCGTTGGGTTCTTTATGGGTTTCAGCTGATTCTGCGCCGCACATTTCCCGGCTTCCAATATAGAATTAGTCTTGATAAATACTCTGTAGGTATGAATGGAGCCATCATGGAACTGCGTCATCTGCGTTATTTTCAGGTGCTGGGCGAAACCCTCAACTTCACCCGCGCCGCCGAACGCCTGCACATCGCCCAGCCGCCATTGAGCCGACAGATCCAGCAATTGGAAGAGGAACTGGGGGTGATGCTGCTGGAACGTGGCCGGCCGCTGCGCCTGACCGAAGCCGGGCGGTTTTTCTATGAACACACCAATGTGTTGCTCGAACAACTGACCAAGGTCTGCGACAGCACGCGACGCATTGGTCAGGGCGAAAAAACCTGGCTGGGCATCGGCTTCGCCCCATCGACCTTGTATGGCGTGCTGCCGGAGCTGATACGACGGCTGCGAACCCATGAGGCGCTGGAACTGGAATTGGGCCTGTCGGAGATGACTACCTTGCAGCAGGTCCAGGCGTTGAAGGCCGGGCGCATCGATGTGGGCTTCGGTCGCATTCGCATCGACGACCCCGCGATCGTCCAGCGCGTACTGGTGGAGGATCGGCTGGTGGCGGTGCTGCCCGCCGCTCATCCGTTGCTCGCTGCGCCCGCAACCCTCGCCCAACTCGCCGCCGAGCCGTTTGTGCTGTACCCCGGCAACCCACGCCCCAGTTATGCCGACCATGTGATCGCGTTGTTCGACGCCCACGGCCTGAGCCTCAAGGTCGCGCAGTGGACCAATGAGTTGCAGACCGCCATCGGCCTCGTCGGCGCTGGAATGGGCGTGACGCTGGTGCCGGCCTCCGTGCAAGTGTTGCATCGCGCGGACATCGGCTACACGCCAGTTGTGGAAGCCACTGCGACCTCGCCGATTATTCTCAGCCGAAGGGTAAATGATAAGTCACCGGGGCTCAGTCATTGTTTGCAATTGGTGGAGGAATTGATCTGAATTCGTGTAGCCGACAAAATAGTTGCGCCAGACGATTCCACACCGGCCCTATCACCCAACTCAAAACGGGCCCTCGGAATCCGCCCGCCAGCACGCTGAGCGAGCTGGCCGCCGATACACCAAAGAAGCAGCCACCCGTCCAGGCTGCACACGCCGTGAGACTCAGCAAGCCTTCGATGCTTCGCCCAGACGATGGTAGGCCCGATTGAAGTACACCAGTCCCTCGTCCGCGCCGCTCTGGCGAATGGTCTGGATCTCGCAATAAAAAATACTGTGGGAGCCCACCTCGTGGACCTGCACGATGCGGCAGTCGAAATTCACCAACGCATCAAGCATCACCGGCGCACCACTTTCCAGGGTGGTCCATTCTGTGACGGCGAAGCGTTCATCCATCGTCAGCGTGCGGTCGGCAAAAGCGCCGGAGAGTTGCTGATGATCGCCGCACAGGGTGTTCACGCACACCGCGCCGTTACGCTTGAAATGCTCGTTGGAATGGGAAGAGCGGTTCATGCACACCAACAATGTGGGCGGCGAATCGGTCACGCTGCATACCGCCGAGGCGGTGAAACCGAACCGGCCCGCCACGCCATCGGTGGTGATGACCGACACGGCGCCACCGAGCATGGCCATTGCATTGCGAAAATTGCTTACATCTACCATGGTCGAATCCTCAGATATCCAGCACGAGTTTTTTGGATTTTGCGCGTGAGCAGCACACCAGGATTTGGTCGTTGCCAGCCTTCTCATCGTCGGTGAGGTACACATCGCGATGGTCCGGTTCGCCTTCGAGCACATCGCACAGGCAGGTCCCACACACACCCTGCTCGCAGGAAATCTCGATCTTGATCCCCGCCTGTGCCAGCGCGGCGAGAATGCTCTGCCCTTCGGCCACCTGCACGGTCTTGCCACTGCGCGCGGCAACCACTTCAAAACTGCCGCCGGAGCTGTCCACCTCCACCTGGAAATACTCCTTGTGGATATGCGCCTCGGTATAGCCCCGATCACGTGCCCCCTGAATCACCCAGTCCATGAAACCGGCGGGACCGCAGGTATACAGATGCACACCCGCCTCGCCCCGGCCCAGCACCTTGTCCAGGTCGAGCCGCTGTTCGACGCTTTCGTTGTCGAAATGAGTGAATACATTCGCCGCAAACGGCGCGCCGGCCAGCTCAGCGAGAAACGCACTGCGACCTCGCTCACGCCCGCAGTAATGCAGTTCGAAGGCCTTGCCTGCCGCGTGCAGGCTGTAGGCCATGGCGATCATCGGCGTGATACCGATACCGCCGCCCAGCAGCAGCGAACGACACGCATCGGCGGCCAGTGGGAACAGATTGCGCGGTGCGCTGATCTGCAACTGACGACCTTCGAGCAGGTATTCATGCACCCCCACCGAACCGCCGCGCGAGGCCGGGTCCTTGAGTACGCCGAGGCGGTACATACGCGTGTCGGCCGGGTTGCCGCACAGCGAGTACTGTCGCACCAGCCCCGAGCCGATATGGAGATCGACGTGCGCTCCGGCATCGAACACCGGCAGCGGCGCGCCGTCGCGACGGATCAGGTCGAGGACGACCACGCCGTCCCCTTGCAACTCGCGCTTGCACACGACTACGTCCAACAGTTCTTCAATCATGGCCGTTATTCCATGGAATTCGTAAAGACCGCCGTGGCGGCTCGGTAATAGTCAGCGCATGAACAGGCCACCATTCACGTCCCAGGTCGCCCCGGTGGTGAAATAGGCCTCGGGCCGCGCCAGTTGTACAATCAGATCAGCCAGAAAATCCGCATCGCCCAAGCGCTGCACGGGGATATTCGCCAGCAGCCCCGACAGGCGCTCCGGCGGTATCGCCGCGCGCACCGCCGCCGAATCGATCGGCCCTGGAGCAATGGCGTTCACCGTAACCCCACGTGCGGCAAATTCCTTGGCGAAGATTTTGGTCAGCGTCACGATGCCGCCCTTGCTCGCGGCGTAATGCGCGCCGGTTGCAGTGCCGCCGTTCTGCCCAGCCAAGGACGCCATGTTGATGATGCGCCCATAGCCGGTTTCCGCCATGTACGCGCCCAATACCTGGCAACCCAAGAACACGCTGCGCAGATTCAGGCCCACCACGGCGTCGAACTCCTCGGGGCTGATCTGCATCAGCGGCGTAGTCTTGGTCACCGCGGCGTTATTGATCACCACGTGCAGCGCGCCGAATCGCTCCAGCACCTGGGCCAAACCGTTTTCGAAATCGGTCTTGCAGCCTGCGTCCAGTTGCAGCGCGAGAGTGCGCTCACCATCGGGGTCCAACTGACTGGCGCAAGCTTGGGCGGCCTCAAGCTTGATGTCGGTGATCACCACCGAATACCCCGCCCGCAGCAGGCTGGCACAGAAATGCTGCCCCAGGCCCTGCCCTGCCCCCGTTACCAATGCGATCTGGCTCATGTCGGCGCTCCTTAAAGGATGTAGCCGATGCCGGCGAGGGCATCGTCACTGTTGATCAGGCTGACCACTTTGCGGTGGATCTTGAAACCGCGCTCACAACGGATCAGGTCGTAGGTCAAGTCAGCGCTGTAGAACTTCAGGCTTTCCTTGCGGAACTCACGCACGCTCTGCGCACAGCGCACGGTGACGTAATGGCCGTCATCGCGCATCACCCGGAAGCGCGACTGCATGCGCACAGTGCGTGGTTGCGGACTGGTGGAGATCGACTCGCCACCGATCAGACGCTGTACTCGCAGCTCACGCATATGATGATCGTCGTAGGCGTAATTGAGGGTGTTCTCAAAGTCGGTTTCCCTGGGGTCGATGGGAATGATGTAGGTGCCTTTTTCGGTCCACATCCTCAACCAGCTGTCGTATTCACCGTGGTCGAGCATGTCGCCTTCCTGCCAGATGAAAGCGGTCACTTCTTGCAGTAATTGCAGATCCATAAGGTTCTCCACGGTCAGGCCGACATCATCTTCTTCCACTGCTGGTAACCGGCGCGCATGCCGGTTTCGGCACTCACATCGGATACCAACCCGTCTTCACTCGCCTGCTCGCCAGGCAGGCCCCGGTTGAGCATGATCCACAGATCTTCACCGGCGCTGGAGCCCTTCTGCACGCGCTCCCAGGCCTCGGAATCATCCGGGGTGCCGAAGCCCATCGGTCCCTGGAAGTGCTCATGCAAGCGCAGGCGATAACGGTTGGCCACGGCCGGACCGCCGTCCATGGTGATCACCGAATGGTGGATTTCGGTCTCGGTCACTGAGATCGGTTGCAGCACCCGGAAGAACGCCATCGAGCACGCAACATTGGGAAACAGATTGAGGTTGAAGCCAGTACCGCCCACCGCGCGTACAATGCGGCGCACCTGTTGCTCCTCGATGCCTTCGTCGCGCAGTTCGGCCGCCAACTCCTCGAAGCGCTCGGGGATCGGCTTGTCCAGGTCAGCTTCGAGGTCGATCAGGTCAGGAATCATCACCATCACGCTGTGGCCGTTGCCTAGGTCCTCGACGTAGCCAGGGCCCTTGACGAAGTCGAAGAGTTCCATCGTTTGCTCATCTACCGACGACAGGAAACTCTTGTGCACCAACGGGAAGTGGTAGGCATCGGTAGTGTTTTCCAGCTGGATCTTCCAGTTACCGGGGAAGCGGAAACGATGTTCGCCCGGAACCTTGATGCCATAGCCGGCGCCCTGCTTCATGAACAGATCCATCCATTTCTTCGCCGCGCCGAGGTAATCCTCCAACGGCTCGATGTCGTCCTTGAAGGTGGCGAAGATCATGCCGGCGTAGCTTTCAGTACGCAGGCTGACCAACGGCAGCTCGGCCTTGTCGATGCAGTCGCCATAGCTTTCCGGGTGCGGAATGCCGCGCAGCGAGCCGTCCAACGCGTAGCCCCAGCCGTGGTATGGGCAAACAAAACTGTTGGTCTTGCCTTTTTTGTGTTCGCACACGGTGGCGCCACGATGGCGGCAACGGTTGAGCAGTACGTGCACGTCTTTCTTGCGATCACGCACCACAATCACCGGCTGCTTGCCGATGTAGGTGGTCTTGTAGCTGCCGTTATCGGGGATCTCGCTGGCGTGGGCCACCCAGATCCAGGTGCTGTAGAAAATCTTCTCCAGCTCGGCGTCGAACAGTTGCCCGTCGGTGTACATCGACGTGTGGACGCGGTCGGCCTGCACCAGATTGGCGGGATCAACGGCCAGGTTTACAGCGGGAATCAGCTTGGTCATGGGAGTGTCCTCGTCGGCATCAAGTACGCTGAATGATCAGCTCGCGCCCAACCCGGGCTTCAACCTTGGCGTAGCGCCAGAGCTTGTAAGGACCATCGCCCACCGGAGTGCTGCGAAACAGGTTGCACGCAGCATGCACGGTCTCGATGTCCGGCACGTCGGCCAGCAGGTAGGTAGTCCACGGGAAGCCATCGGACGGCCCGACCATGCTCTGGTCGTCATCCATGTTGCCCAGCACCTTGACCCCGGCGAGATCGTGAATGCCGTTCCACATAGCGCTGAACGCCGCCCACACCTGCAATTGTTCATCGCGCGGGGCATCGAAAAAATTCTGGTTGATGCCCATGCAGAACAGCACGCGCAACATCTTTTTATCGCTCATTTTTCTTTCTCGACGGTTAGAGATAGCCAGGCAGAGGCTGTTTGCCGAAGAACATGGCTCCGGCGTTCTGGTAGGTGATATCGCCCATGAATGCGTGCTGGGTCACCACCTGTGCATCGTTGACGCAGCGCGCCAGTGGGCTGTCGTTGTACACGCCGCTCATGCCCGAGAGCATCTGCGCGGTCCGCGCCACATCCGCGGCTACTCGGGTGGCATGGGTCGATGAGAGGCGCAGCAGGTTGATCGCGGCCGCGGGCACTGCATCGCCGGCCAGTACGTAGTCCCAGGCGCGGTCGATGGACTCGTAGAAGAATGCCCGCGCGGCCCGCAATCCGGCTTCCGCCCGGGCGATGTCGACCTGGGCCAGGGGCCGATCGGCAATCGCCGGGGCCCCGGTGACCGAGACACGTCCGCTGGCCATATCGGCCAGGGCATCGAGTGCCGCGCGGGCCACGCCCAGGCCGACCACCGAAAGCACCTGGGTGGCGAATGACAGCGATGGGTAGCGGAAGAACGGCTCGTCCAGGTTCGGCAGGCCGCCGCGCACGAAGGTCCACTCTTCGGCGACCCGTACATTTTCGGCCACCAGATCATGGCTACCGGTGCCGAGCAAACCGACGGTGTCCCAGGTTTCTTCGATGCGGATCTCACTGCGCGGCATCACCGCGATACGCGGCAGGCCGAAGGTATCTCCGTTTTTCGGGGCGATGCCGACACCGACGATGTCCGCGCCCAGTGAGCCGCTGGAGTACTTCCAGCGACCGCTGACCACAAAGCCGCCATCGACTACTTCAGCCGGTTGCGGCGGAAAGATGCCCCCGGCGAACACCAGATCGGGACCGTCGGCATACACCTTGGCGATGCTCTCGAGCGGCAGTGCCGCCAGGTAGACCGGGCTCATGCCGAAACTGGCAACCCAGCCGGCGGAACCGTCGGCCTGGGAAATGCGCTCGATCACCTGACAGAACTCCGCAGGCGAACGCTCAAGGCCACCAAAGCGCTTGGGCACCAGCGCCCGGTAAATGCCGTGTTGCTTGAAGGCGTTGATCACATCCTGCGAGATGTAGCGCTGACGGTCGAATTCACCAGCACGGGCACGCTCACGCACCTCGTCAAGCAACACATCAAAACTGGGGCCACTGGCAAGCGAACTCGCAACATCTACCGCTGGTTTTTTTAGCGAATGCATAGATTTACTCCGTCGACAGGAACGGTATGGGCTGAGCTGAAAGTCAGAGCCGCGCTTGGATGGAAAAGCGGGCAGAGCGAATGAGCGGTGCTGACGCAGTTGACGGGCCTTGGGCCTGAAGGACGACTGCGCGGGCAGAGCGAGCGGGATGAATCGGCATGGTGGTTACCTTTGTTTTTGTGGGTGCCGTTGGGGCGAATCTGAGTCAATTTACATGAATTGTCAATTGATTTATCACATTTAAAAACACCACAAATCACGTATAAAATGACAAAAACAAACCACAAAACAAAAATATCTCATTGTTTTTTATATATATTTAATTTTTTATCTGCTGAAAAAACCATCAACCATATAAAACATTTTTATATGGTTTTTTAGTGAGTTCGAAAGCGACTGACTCTCCGCTATCGCGGGCAAGCCCGCTCCTACACTGGATATGCAGGCAAGCCACAGATGCCTTCAGCGCAACGGCGAGAACGGCGCCGGCAGGTAGACCGTGGAGTGCATCTGCAAGA
The DNA here is from genome assembly GCF_900101575.1 of Pseudomonas sp. NFACC37-1. NCBI lineage: Bacteria > Pseudomonadati > Pseudomonadota > Gammaproteobacteria > Pseudomonadales > Pseudomonadaceae > Pseudomonas > Pseudomonas sp. NFACC37-1. Next base: position 130,093 of record NZ_FMUZ01000011.1, read on the forward strand.
GCTGCGGCGCGGAGTTTTCCGGTGGCCAGGCGCCGTCGGCTACGCAGCGGGTACGCACTTCAAGGCGCTGTTCCAGCGAGCTGTAGGGCCAGATGTGCAGGTAGCGCGGAATCTGCCCGCTGGTGGCATAGAACGCGGCATACACCTGGGAATAAGCCGCCCCGGTGCGACGCGCTACGGCCTTGCCCCAACCCTGCAGCGTTGGGGCTAGCCCACTGGGTACGAGGTTGTATTCGCGCAACTCGTAGAACGGGCCATGAACCCCGGGCGGCAACGGTTCGATAAAGGCAAAGGCGCTGTAATCATCGACTTGCTGGCCCAACAGAAATGCGCCAATCCCAAAGCCATCGACCGCTAGCAGATACCGTTCGCGCTCGCGTTCGCGAAACTCGCCATCGTCGAACCCACGCAGGACTGCGATACGATTCTGCGAACCGATTTCCGACACCCAGCAGCCCATCAAATGGACACCCTCGCCCGCCTCTCGCAAGCTCTGCTCAAGACGTAGCAAAGCTTCAGGCACCGTTCGTACACGCAGGGTAAAGGTCAATAGTTCGAACAGTTGCACGGCGGTCTCCAGAAGGTCATGCGCAGGGCGCGACCGCCGTTATCGGCAGTCGCGAGACAATCAAAGGTTGGGGGTTGTCAGTGAGCGCGCCGGGTCACCGTGCAGCAGGCTGGGGCACCGGCAGCTCGGCGTCACTGTTCCACGCCTGCACCGGGCGGCCGAAGAGGTTTTCGGTCTGAAAATGCGCCATTCTCCACTGCCCTTCTTCTTCGGCGAAGCGAACCGTCAGGCGTGCCGCATTGAGATGGGAGGCGCCGCTGGCGAAGGTGGACGTCTGCAACATCACCCAACTGCCGATGACGGCACCGTCCTGCACCTCGATCAGTTCGCTCGTGAGGAAGTGCACATTGAGGGCAAAGTGCGCCGGCGTTTTCATGTAGCCGGCAAACATCGTCGCAATGGCTTCGCGCCCGCGGTAACCGCCAAAACTCTTGGCGTACTTGGCGCCCTTGCCCTCCCATACCGCATCCTGGGTGAACAGACCAGCCAGCTCGTCAAGCGGCGTATGAGCGTCGAGCGCGTCACATAGCACCATGTAGCGGTTCATGCAGGCGCGGACTCTGTCCTGGATTTCTAAGCGGCGCAGGCGTTGTTCCAACTCTGCGCGCGGGATCACAGTGCTCATGCTCATCTCACCCCTCGTGGCTGGCGTACAGGCGTTCAAGCAAGCGGCTAGCAATGGCCAGCAACTGTTCATCGGCGTCCTTGGCCCCCACCAGTTGCAGGCCTACCGGCAGGCCCTCGGCGCTGGCCAGCGGGATACTCAGCGCCGGGTGTCCCGACAGGTTGAACGGTCGCACGAAGGCCGTCATGCCCAACACCGACTGGGTGTCGGCTGCGTCGGCGAGGGCCAAGGGCAAGTCCGGCATGGTCGGCAGTACCAGCACATCGACCTGCTGCAATGCGGCGTCGACTTCGGCGCTGAACTGCACACGCACCTGCTCGGCCTGCGCCAGCGCTGCGGCCGTGGTGTTGCCGGCTGCGGCCAGGCGAGCGGCGATGTCGGCGCCCACCTTGCCGGTTTCCAACAAGTACCCGCAGGCATCGAAGGTCTCGCGGTTAATCACCACCATGCCAGCGTCATAGGCCGCCTTGAGGCTGGGCAATGCAAGGCTTTCGCTGGGCAGTCGGCTGCCGGCGATGGCCAAATCGATCACACGCTGTACCGCTGCGCTGGCCTGCACTGTCACGATGCCCAGGCGCGGCGTATTCGGTGCCGACACAGGCTTGAAGGTTGGGTCGATCGCCTGCATGGCCGTGACCAGCATCGGCAGGCTCGCGGCGAACGGGCCAACGCAATCGAGGCTACTGTGCGCCGGCATCACCCCACGACGACTGACCCGACCGAACGTCGGTTTAAAGCCGAACACCCCGCAGCAACACGCCGGGATGCGCACCGAGCCCCCCGTGTCGGTCCCCAGGGAAAAATCCGCCAACCCGGCCGCAACGGCCGCCGCCGAACCGCTGGAGGAGCCACCCGGGATACGCCCTGGAAAACGCGGGTTCGGCGCGGTACCGGTCCAGTGATTGATCCCCGTGGTGCCGAACGCCAGTTCATGCAGACTGGTCTTCGCCACCAGGCGGCAGCCCTTATCCAGCAGGGCCTGCACCACATCGGCATGGGTCGTGGCTGGCTCGGCGTCAGCCAACGCCTGGCTAGATGCACGGGTTGGCAGGCCGGCGATATCGATCGTGTCCTTGACCATTACGGTCGGCCCATCGCCGCCAAGGGAAAGCTGTTCAATCACCAGGGTCATGTCAGGTCACCTTCAGTGCCAAATGCGGAATCAAGGCGCCCGATGCGCCGCTCCCTTTTTCACACTCACCGAATATCACGTGAATTGTCAATCAAATTTCAGCCTTCCCATGCGACCCTAACCCACCCCTTCAACGCATGAATAATTGCGCCGAAATCACGAGAAAAGTCTATTATTGACCGCCTCCCCTGACCTGAGCACACCATGACTTCTGCAAAAAAACCCGCAAACCGCTACGACCCCGGCAGCGAAAACTTTCACAAGGAAGACTTCCCGTACTACTGGTTGGCCATGGTGCATGGTCGCTACAGCCAGTACATGGAAAAGGCACTGAAGAAAATCGGCCTGGATATCCCGCGTTGGCGCGTACTGCTGATTCTCAAGGAGAACGGCCAGTCGAGCATCTCCGAGATATCCACCCACGCGATCGCCAAGCTGTCGACCATCACCAGGACGGTCTATCGCATGAAGGAAGACGGCCTGGTGGATACCGCGCCCTGCGAGGGCGACGGCCGTGTCACCCAGGTGCGGATCACTACCGAGGGCCGCGCGGCGATCGAACGCATTCAGGTGGCGACCAGCGATATATTCAAACGCAGCTTCACCGGCATGACTGAAGCGCAGATCCAACGCCTGAGCCGCTTGCTCAAAACGATGTTCGATAACCTCGGCGAACCTTGAGCCAGGAGCTGGCAGCTACCGTCAGGCATATCCAAGTTCCAGGCAGACTCGCACAAGCAGGCAAACGTGCATCCGCTTTTAATGCAGAGGTCTTTCGAGCGCCCTCCGGGCGCGACAACCCCTCATTGGAGCGCCGCCATGCACATTGCCTTATTGCCCTCAGTCGTTGCCTTCCTGGCCCGCGACCATTCCAACTTCATCGATGGCGCGGTGCACACCAGCGCATCCACCCAGCGTATCGGCATAGTCGACCCCGGCACCGGCGAGACGGTCGCCCATTTGCGTGACGCCCAAGCCGAGGATGTAAGCCTGGCCGTCGACAGCGCAGGCATTGCCTTCAAGGGTGCCTGGGCACACGTCACACCTTACCTGCGCGGTGTCCTGCTCAATCGCCTGGCTGACCTGATCGAGACCCATGGCGAAGAACTGGCGCAATTGGAAACCATGAGTTCTGGCAAGTCGATCAACCTGTCGCGCCATATCGAAGTGGGCCAGAGCGCGGTGTTCCTGCGTTACTTCGCCGGCTGGGCGACCAAGATCGGCGGCCAGACCATGAGCCCGTCGTTTCCCTCCATGGACGGTGAGCAGTACAGCGCCTATACCCTGCGCGAACCCGTGGGCGTGGTGGCGGCCATCGTGCCGTGGAACTTCTCATTAATGATCGGCGTGTGGAAACTGGGCGCCGCACTGACCACCGGCTGCACCGTGGTGCTCAAACCCAGCGAATATACCCCCCTGTCCTTGCTGCGCCTGGCGGAGTTGGCAATCGAGGCCGGGATTCCGGCTGGCGTGATCAACGTGGTCAACGGCCGTGGCCAGGTCGGCCAGCAGTTGATCGAACACCCAGGCGTGCGCAAGGTGTCGTTCACCGGTTCAGTGCCCACCGGCATAGCCGTGGGCAAAGCCGCCATGGCCGCCGACCTGACCCGAGTTACCTTGGAACTGGGCGGCAAGAACGCCGCTGCGCTGCTGGCCGACGCCGATGTCGATGACGCCGTGGCGCGCTTCGTGCAGTCGGCCTATGTGCACCAGGGCCAGGTGTGTGCCTCGCCCGAGCGCTTGTTCGTGCACCGCTCCATCGTCGAGCAAGTGACGCAGAAGATTTCAACAATGTTGTCGCAGATGGTCATCGGTTCGCCCCTGGATGAACACGCCCAGTTCGGCCCGTTGTCGAACAAACCGCACTTCGACAAAATCCTCGGCTTTTTCGACCGAGCCCTGCAGGGCAACCAGGTGGTGTGCGGTGCGCGCGCCGTAGACCGCGCCGGTTACTACGTGGAACCGACACTGATCGTAGCCACTGGCAAGGACGATCCGCTGCTACACGAGGAAACCTTCGGCCCGGTGGTGTGCGTACTGGCATTCGACGATGAAGAAGAACTGGTCAAGCTGATGAACGACAGCCCGTTCGGCCTCACCGCGAGTCTCTGGACCAACGACCTGTCCAAGGCCTTGCGCTTGATTCCACGGATCGAGGCAGGCACGGTGTGGGTCAACATGCACACGTTCGTCGACCCTAGCGTGCCGTTTGGCGGAATGAAGGCTTCGGGCATTGGCCGTGAATTCGGCAGTGCATTCATCGACGATTACACCGAGCTGAAATCCGTGATCATCCGCTACTAAACAACATCGATAGCGACGCTGTTCGCGAAGCGCGGACTTGGCAACCTTGCAAAAAGCAAGCTGCCAAGCCGTCGCTTAATCGATAACTGACAGGGTCAGAACCTGGTCGAGATCAGTACCGCGCTATACACATTGAGCTTGTCGTCACCTAACTGCACACCTCCATGGTCCGCATCTTTGCTGGGGTCGTAAAGGCCCAGCATTGGAGACAGGATGACATTGGGTGTCACCGACCAGTCCAGGATGAAATCCAATTCCCGTCCCGAACTGTCGATGGCGCCACGGGTACGCTGGTTACGGAAATCATAGGCCAGGATGTTCACCGCGAGGGTCTCGGACGGCTGTGCGCGCCAGTACACTTGCTGGATCGTGGTATTCGCGCCAAACGGTCCTGCATAGTTGGCGGCAACCTCACCCTGGAACCACGTACCGTAGCCACGACTGAATCCGTACAGCAGAGCATCCCAATCAGCGCCGTACTGGCTGAAGCGATACCCCAAGGTCTGTTTCCCCGGCAGGTCGGCAAAGGTCCATGCCGCCTCGACATAGCCGGCTTTCGCATTACCGCGACGAGTGCTCTGGACAGCGATTTCCGACGACAGGAACAAGCCCGGTACACCAGCGTCTCCTGTCGCGCGAAGGCTGTAGACGTCCATGCCATCGCGGTCCACCTGGGCACCGCTCGCAAACTTCTGGTCGACGCCGAGCCCATGCAGGTAGGTCATGCCAACCGTCCCCAGGTCTGCGGTGTATTCAAGGGTGGAAAAAGCCATCTCGACTTTTGCCTGGATCGGATTGTCCGACTTGAACCAGCCGAGCGAGCCATGCAAGCCCTGCTGCCCACCGAGCTTCAACCAGAATGTCTGGTCGAACGCACGCCGCGGCGTGATGTAATAGCCTCCCCCGCGATTGAAACGATTGTCCGCAAGCCCCCTGCCCGCGCTAATACCATCACCCGCAACCAGAAAGCCGTCCCCCAGCAGGATCGCCTGCCTGCCGGCAGAGACTTCCACGCCGTCCTTGCCAAGCGCCGGGAAGAGGTCAGCGGAGCGCCACCCCGCGAAGGCCTCTTCCCATTTATCAGTGCGCTCAGTGCCGTTGGTGAAACCAGCCGCATCGCCATCTCCCCAGGTCGCCGACGCGGTTCGACTCAACGTGCCAAACACCGAGCCCAGGTCGTCGCTAGCCAGACTGCCACTCAAGCCATACTTGATGTAGCCCTCACGCCAACTGGAATGCCCCGGCTCACGATTACCCCATTGCTGATAATTTTTCTTGCTGTGAAAAACGCCCACGGTAGAACTCACATCCAGCGACAACGTGCGGTCCGGCTCATCAACCAGCACATAGGCCTGCCCGACAGTGCACCAAAGGCTCCCCGCGATGCAGACGCAACGCCCTATTACATTCGTTAATCCTGGTTTCATGACTCGCGCGCTCCCCTGGTGTGCCGCACAGCGGCACAGCGTTTTTATTATTGTGTTGACCGAGCATCTGTTACTGAGCGATTGCACCGTTGGCGAACATGTCCGCGACGATGAACCAGTTGCCATGCTCTTTTTTCAGCCAAACAGGCTCTTCATCTTGAAGGGAGAGACTCGTTGCCCATGCTCTCAATAACTGTGTGCAGCAGCATGGGCGATTGCGCGTGTGCGTGAGGAAAGCCACAGTCCAGAGCAGCCAGAAGTACAAGGGGGGACGAAACTTTCTTGTTCATGGGGCACCCGTTTCAATGATTGAATTGATCAGATCGCTGTAGGCCAGGTTGTAATTGGCACACAGAAATTTTGAAGCAGATGGGCGCCGATTGATTGGTCGTGCTGGACAGCATTTTGCAAATCATTGCCAGTTCGCGCTCAAATCGCGACCAGCAAAAAGCCGTGCGGATGCGATAAAAAGGCAGTCACATCGCACGGCTCCCTGAACCCAAGGTCAGTGTCCCAGGCTTCTGTAGCTACTCGGTGTGAGGCCCATCTGCTTCTTGAACGTCTTGGAAAAATGCGCCGAGTCGGCAAACCCCCAGTAGCTACCGATATCGGTGATTGAGCGATGTGCGCAAACCGGGTCACGAAGATCCTGCGCTGCCTTCAAAAGCCTCTCACGCAAGATGTAACGGCAGACACTATCGCCACTGGCCTCGAACAGTCTGTAGAGCTGGCGACTGGAAATGCCCAGTTCTTCGGACAGCGACGCTGGCGACAGCCGCGGTGAGTCAAGCCTTTGCTGGATGATGGATTGCACTTCATGCAACTGCCATCCCGGCGAGTGCTCGCTCGCACGGTACTCCAACACCGACTCAAGCAGGGCCACCAACGCCCTCTGCATGCCATCGCCATCCTGCGGGCAAGACCAATGAGGCAGCTCGCCTCCAGCGACCTGACGCACCAGCGTGCCAAGCAGTTGGCCGCAGACGCCCGTGGTCGACAGCTTGCCAAAACGGGTACGGTCCAGGCCTTTGAACAACTCACGCGGCAGAGGGATCGACACATGGGAAAACAACCCATGGGGTGTCATTTTTACCGAATCGGAAAAGTCGAGCAGAGCGAGGTCACCTGCTCGCAGGTCAACGACCCGGTCACCCAGCTCAATGGCCATCGAGCCTTGTTGTTGTAACACAAGGAAACACCTATCCGACGAATCGCGCGCGCCTACCCGAATTGACTTGGCAATCACATTGGCATTGCTACGAATGTGGGCGACAGCCGTGCTACCCACCTGCGTCTGTTTGATTTCCCCAATGAAAAGGCTCTGGCAATGGTCATAGCGTGTTTCGAAACGGCCGCAGGCCGCGCGTACACTTTCGTTCCATGCCGACAACGCTTGACCACTCATAGATATTCTCTCCGGGGCACGCCCAAATTTAGTGCGTATTTCACGTGATTTCGGTAACAAAAAAAGCCTTTTCAAGGAGCAAGCACAGAGCGAGCCAACTCGCGAATAAAAAAAATGAAGGGCGTCATTTGTCTGTCAACGCCAAGCCTTTGTGCCAGGGTGCCAGCCCATATGGTTTGCAGGTCAAGCCCGCTAGCCTGTGGTGCCAACCACGCGCCGCGGAATCGAACACATGATGAGTCTCGCATTGAGCATTCAAAACAAGATCGCCCTGCTGGCCAGCGTCTGCCTGGCTACAGTAGTGGCACTGGTCGTGGGGCTGTCCCTTGGGCAACGCCAGACCAGTGAGGACTTGATCGTCGACACATCCGGCCAATTGTTACTCACGGCGGCCCAGAACAACTTGCAGGCCCAAGGCCAGTCCCAGGCCCTGGCTATTCAACAAGGATTCAACCGGGCCTACGAGTTCGGTCAAGGTCTCAGTCGCCAGGTGATGCATCTGCGCGACCGCGCCGACAAGGCCCCTGACCCTGCTGCGTCCCACGCCTTGAGGCAGGACCTGGCGCAGGTGCTGCATCAGGCAATTACCGAACGTCCTGAATTGCTGGGCCTGTTCATTGTCTTCGAACCCGATGCATTGGATGGACGCGATGCAGACTTCATCGGTCAGCAAGCGCTGGCCAGCAACGACAGCGGGCGCTTCTCGATGTACTGGCTACAGCCCTCGTCCGGAAAGCTGGAAATGGTACCGGGCGATGAAAAGCTCCTTGCCGATATCTCTCCAGGCCCCAGCGGCGCGCCGTTCAACACGTTCTACACCTGCGCCCGCGACCATGCCAAAGCCTGCCTGCTCGACCCCTACGTCGACAATTCGAGCGCACCGGCGAGGCTGGTCACCACGATTGCCTTGCCACTGATTGAAAACGGCAAAGTCGTGGCGGTACTGGGTCTGGACATCAGCCTGGAGACCCTGCAGCGGGATGCTCAAAAAGCGAGTACCACTCTCTATGACGGCCAGGGCGGCATTTCGATTATCAGTGCGGCAGGCCTGGTGGCCGGTGATAGCCTTCATCCGGAGCAACTGGGCAAGCCATTGCAGGCAACACTTCCCGCCCAGGCCACGGATGTGCTCGAGACTATGCGCGAGGGACAGGTTCGAACCCTTGAAAATGACCAACGAATCAGCGTGATCGTGCCGATTCGCCCCTTTGCCGATGCAACGCCTTGGGGTGTGGTGGTCACCGTTGCAAAAGAGGTGCTAGCCGCCCCGGTGGTCACCTTGAAGGACCGGATGTACATGCAGCGGGTAAACAGCCTGCTACTTGAACTCGCTCTCGGCATCGCTGCGGCGATACTGGGGGTCGCAATGATGTGGCTGACAGCCCGCAGCGTAACCCGCCCTCTGCTGCGGGTGGCTCGACTGCTCGAGGATATCGCCGATGGCGAAGGTGACCTCACGCGGCGTCTGGCCTACCCGGCCAAGGATGAGCTGGGCCGATTGTGCAATGCCTTCGACCGGTTCCTGGATCAACTGCAACCGGTGATCGCCACGGTACAGGGGGCCGTACACAACGCTCGCGAGACGGCCAATCAGTCGGCCCAGGTCGCCAGCCTCACACATGCTGGCATGCAGCAGCAGATTCGCGAGTTCGAACAAATGGCAACCGCTCTGCACGAGATGTCGGCGACCTCGCAGGATGCCGCCCAGAGTGCCGCGCAGGCAGCGGATGCCGCGCGGCATGCCGACCAGGCCACCAGCAATGGGGTGCGCGTGATCGAAAACACCGCCCAAGGCATCCAGGCGCTGGCCACAGGCATGAGCAATGGCATGGTGCGTCTGCAGGCGTTATCGTCGAGCAGTCAACAGATCGGCACAGTCATGGAAGTCATCCTCTCGATTGCCCGGCAGACCAACCTGCTCGCCCTCAATGCTGCCATTGAAGCCGCGCGAGCCGGTGATGCCGGTCGTGGCTTTGCAGTGGTGGCCGATGAAGTCCGTAGCCTGGCCCAACGCACTCAGGCGTCGGTCGAAGAGATCGGTGCCGTGGTCGAAAACCTGCACAGCGGCACCCACGATGTGACGGCAGCGATGCAGCAGAGCCATGACTTGGCCCAACGCAATGCCATCGAGGCGCGCCTGGCCCTTGAAGCGCTGGAACAGATTCGCCAGGCCGTCAGCGTCATCACCGACATGAACGTGCAGATTGCCTGCGCAACGGAAGAACAGAGCAGTGTCGCCGAAGAGATCAACCGCAACGTCGTAGCGGTGCGTGATGTCACGGCTTCGCTGTCGACCCAGGCCGAACGCTCGGCGAGCATCAGCCAACAACTGAACGAACTGGCCACCGAGCAACAGGCGCTGGTGCGGAAATTCAAGACCTGAACGCAGACCAGGCAGACGCTTTCGCTCATTCAGGTGCTGTACGCGTGCGCACTGGTCACTTCCTTTTTCCATCACCCACTTATGTTCAAAATCCCTTTGCTGACGTTATCGCTGACGTGCACACCTGTACTTGCCGAGACGAATATGAATTAGAAGTTTCAGCACGCGCCTCAAAGGCCAGTCAGCAGCGTTGTACGACTGGCCGACACCCAAGCGCATGATTACGACCATGGCGCAGGCGACCGGGGAATATTATCAAGAGCTACATGACGATGCCGCGCAGGTACCTGCGCGGCATGAGGATGACTACCAGCACGTCTTACGCCAGGGGAAGGTTCAAGTTGGTGCTCTTCACCCTGGCCGACAAGGATGAGTACGCCACCGTCAGCGAACGCCTGGCGGCGTTCGTCGAGGCTCAGCGCAATGCCCCGGTGCGCGCTGAATAGCTCTCACAAAGCACTCACAGTCGGGAAAGGACGGCGATGTCTGAATCCTGTGTGCGCTTGAACGCCAGCTGAACTCTCAACACCGCAGCACCGTAGATAGCCAGGACCGCCACCGAACAGGCGCCGGAGAACACCAATACCGCAGAGTAACCAAATGCCTCGATCAGGAACCCACCAATGGCCGGCCCGAATGCCGCACCGAGGGACAGGCAAAGCGCGCCCAGTGCGACCAGCTTGCCCGACAGGTCGAACTCAGCCATGACGCCAAAGGTATAAGCCAGCACGAAGCTGATCGAAAAGAGAAAGCAGATAACCCCTGCGACATAGGTAGCTAGGGAAGAAAACTGCGCCAGTGCCACCAGGCCCAGCAACTCCGCCAGGATGATCACGGCCACCGGCATGAAGCGCCCCACCTTCAGGCCGATCGCCGAGGCGATGAAACCACCGCCGGCATTGATCAAAAAGCCCAATGCCAGCACCATCCCGATGGTATCGGATGTCAGTCCGGTCTTTTTCCCCATGAGCTCAAGGAACGCCCACACAGACATGATGCCGGTCAGGAACACCAAACTGGCAACCAGACTCAACCACACGATGGCTCGACTCTCTGCGCTGGCAATCAGCCCGCAAGCATCGGAGGCATCCAATTGCCGCTCACTGCGGCGCGGCACCCACGGCAGCGGCAAGATGCCCATCACCACCATGGCAATGGCGATGGTAATCAGCATGCCCTCAAAGCCCCAGACTGGCGCCACCGCCACCGGCAGCACGATGAGCAGAAAGGCGCCCGGCACGGTCTCGATACCCAGCTTGAAACCAAACGCACGTTCAGGCTGAGAACTGTCACCGAAGATCGTCATGGCCAGGGCATACAAAGCGCCTGTCCCAGCGCCGGCCAGGGCCATGATCACCAGCAGTATTTCATAGGAGGGGGCGCGCAAAACAGACAACACCGCGCCCACCACCACAGCCGACGACAGTGCCGAAATAACCCGCCAACTGAGCTGGTGAATCCACAGCAAGGAGGCCAACCCGAACGCCCCAAACCCCAGGTTCATGGCCATGGCGAGGTTGCCCAGTTGATGCTCGCCAAGTCCGAAGCGCTCCGCAAGCGCTCCAAACAGCACGGGAAGCACGTTCAATAACAGCGCGCCTGCGCCCGAGACCAGCCCTGCACACAGATAAACGGATACTTTATCGATCGGATTTTTTTTTGTAGTTTTCATTTTAAGTGTCCTGGCTTGATAGACAGAGGCTCAAGTTTGCTTAATGGTGGCCTACACGGTAGGCATTGAGTCGGTGAGAAACCTTGCCCAGGGAGCACAGCACAGCCCTGAAACGGTCCTTACCGAAAATACGCTTGAGTGCGCAGGAGTAGATGTCGGACCCGACAATACTGCGTACCTGTGAACCTTCCAGATCAGTGATTTCCTGATCTGGGTTCAGGCTCTGGAAGTCTTTGGTTAAGGCTTGCAACAGCTTGCCCTGACGCTTGTTGATCACGACCTCAGCCTCGATATCATTTGCGAGGCTCCGATAATGCAGGTCGTACTTGCGGGTCATGGCGTAATACGAAGAAGGGTTTTCCAGAGACGACGACATGCCAGCCTACCTCTCTATTATCAGGGCCATGCAGTGACGAGCCCCTCTGGATGCATCGATAGCCAACATTGCATTGGCCGCGTCATGCACATCCGAACGACACCGCTCTGCTTATCACGCCAACAGTGTGTAGCGAATTGGCTGGGCTGGCATGTCCAATATTGCCGGATTTTTGGTTAAGGCTGACAAACCACCCGCCAGTTGACTCAAGCCTGCACTGCTACCGAGCGGACAGGCGTACGGAGGGTAAAAACATAGGCTACGAGACAACCCAGCCCGCAACACCCCACCACCAGACACATGGGCCACGACGTGCCGTCGGCCAAATAGCTCACCCACAGACTGGCCAGCGCTCCGGTAGCGAATTGCACCGAGATCCCCAGTGCAACGCTCGCCCCGGCCTGGCGTGGAAATAGCGCCATCAGGCAGGCCGTGCAATTGGCCCCTAGTAAGCCGGTCACGCCCATGTAGAGCACCATGCAACACACGATGCTTGCCAGCCCGCCCCATTCGGTAAGCCCTACGAGCAACAGCATCAGCCCAGCCCCGCCCGCCAGCACGGCGCCCACGCCCAGCATGCGTTGCGGCCCGTAACGGCCCACCCGGCGGGCATTGATGAAGGTCACCAGGATGATGCCGAGGATGTTCAGGGCAAATAATCCACTGAACACCCGTGGCGACACCCCGAAGTACACGACATACAAAAAAGGCGAAGCAGTGATAAAGGCGAACATGCCGCCAAACGCCAGAGACATGCACAGGATCAACGCCACCGCCCTCGGCTGGCCGGCGATGGAAAGGTAGGCCGCGAAGGCCGTCTTAACCGATGCGCCACGCTCCTGCACCGGAAGGCTCTCCTTCAAGCCCAGCGCGACCACCAAGAGGCACAGGCTGGACAGGATGAACAACGCGGCGAAAATCGTACGCCAGCCTTGAATCAGCACCAGCCAGGTACCGATCATCGGCGCGACCAGCGTCGCCATCATGGTCAACAGGTGCATCCACGACAGCACCTTGGCTGCCTGCACCAGGCCCACCAAATCCCTGGCGATAGCGCGGGCCAACACCAATGCACCCGCCCCGCCCAACGCCTGAAGAAAGCGCCAGGCAATCAATTGCTCGACGCTGCAGGCAAACAGGCAACCCAGGGTTGCCACCACGTAGAGCACCAGACTGCCCAATAGCAGGTGACGACGACCATAACGGTCTGACAGCGGGCCGTAGAACAACATGCCCAGGCACAACCCGGCGAGGAAGGCGCTGATGGTATGTTGCACCTGCGCGGTGCTGCTCGACAGGTCCTGGGCGATTTGCGGAAGACTGGGCAGGTAAGTGTCGATCGAAAACGGCACAAAGGCCGTCAGCGATGAAAGCAATGCAGTCAGCCGCGTACGAGCGTTCATCGGCCCAGGATCTCGATGCGTTCAAGAAACTCGGCGCCCAGCCGGTTGAAGATCTCACCTTGGTCGTCGTGCACAGAGTGGCTGGCGTCCGCGACCTCGGCCGTGTGCGCCTGCACATTGCTGTCGCGCATGGCTTGAAATGTCGCCGCTGGCAGAGAATCCAAGCGCACGCCGCGAATGAACAAGGTCGGGCAGTCCAGGGCACGCACCGCCGGACTGATGAAAAAACGGCTGTCCGGGAACATCGTTTTGCTCCGTGAGTGCAGGACCTGCGACTTAGAAACGATCAAAGCGATATGGGCTTGGATCGATGATCGGCGTATGCCCGCTGACGAGATCGGCTGCCAGGTGACCAGCCGCCGGCGAAGTACCGAAACCGTGCCCGGAAAAACCGGTGGCCAGGGTCAGGCCGGGAATGTTCGCGACCGGCCCTATCACCGGATTCGAATCCGGAGTCACATCGATAGTACCCGCCCAGGCTTGGGCTATCTTCGCTTGCTCGAACACCGGCCAGGCAGCCTTGAGGTTATTCATCGCATCATTATTGAGCCGCGGGTTGGCGGCCGGATCCTGCACGCGTACGCGTTCGAACGGGCTGACGCTGTCGGCCGACCAGCGCCGGGACAGCGCCAGGTCGTTGAAAAAATACTTGCCCAGCGACACGTTCAACACACTGCGCTGCGCACGAAATTGCGGCATGTATTGCTTGGCAAGTAACAGGTGGTCGAGAGTCAAAAAGGCGTCCAGCTTGCCGCGCTGGGTAATGATGAAGCCGCCGTCCTTGTGTTTGCGAAACGAAAAGTCCGGCGCCCCCACGGCAATTTCGGTGGGCCCTTGCATCGGATGTGTACGCAGCACCGAGCAGGTCAAGGCCAGCGTCGGCAATGACACGCCAAGGTTGCCCAGAAAACGCCGCGACCACATCCCGCCTGCAAGCAATACCTGGTCGCAGCGGATCTCGCCTTTCTCTGTGACCACGCCACTGACCTTGCCGGCGGACATCTGCAGCGTCCGCACCGCGCACTGCTCGATGATCACAACACCCAGGGCCATGGCAGCCTTGGCAATCGCACTGCTGGCCAACGTCGGTTCCGCGCGGGCATCGGACGGCGTGTAGATCCCGCCGGCCCAGTCATCCTTGCCGCCCGGCACAAGCTGCGCGATCTCACGCTTGCTGAGCAATCGCGAATCAAGGGATAGGTGCTCGACCGATTTGAGCCAGCCTGCATGCATCGCCATCTGCGTTTCGTTGCGCGCGACGAACATGATGCCCTCTTGCCGGTAGCCCACATCCGCGCCAACACGCTCAGGCATTTGTGCCCACAAGCGGTCCGCGGCCAGAGCCAGCGGAATATCGCCGGCATGGCGGCTGGTCTTGCGCACCCAGCCCAGATTGCGTGAAGACTGCTCGCCGGCAATACGGCCTTTTTCCAGCACCACTACGGCAATATTGCGTTCGGCCAGTGTCAATGCAGCCGTCAAGCCGATGATTCCGCCACCGATGATGACGACGGAGGTCACGGTGGGAAACACGGTAGACGTATTCACGGGCGCAATAGTCGGGGCCATGATCAAGACTCGATAAGCAATGGAGGTTAGCCGCGCAAGCGTACGGCCGTGTAATGGTTTACTGCGACAGACGAATGACTTCGACTTGCGCCTTGGAGGCGTTGCGATAGGCCGTCACTTCCAGTTCCACCTTGTAGACCGTCGAACCCAACGGCGGGCACGTGACCGTACTGGCCGGGTCGACGCCGCGAAACTTCTCGCCGATCAGGGTCATTACTGCCGGCACATCCTTGGGATCCTGGATGAACACCCGCGAACACACCACGTCGGCCAGGCTTGCATCGACGGCGGCCAGGGCGGTTTCGATATTAGCGAAGACCTGGTGCGTCTGTTCGAGGATGTCCTCCGGGATCAGTTTGGTTTGCGGGTTGCGGCCGGCGGTATTGGACACATAGATCCAGTTGTCCACCACCACCAGGCGGGAATAGCTGGCCTGGTCTTCAAACGGGGAACCGGTCTTGAGCTTGATGATTTTTGTCATGTCGAAGGTCTCGTCAGTTTGGTCAGAAATGGCTCAGCGCAGCACCGGGGTTTCCCACAGATTCAGTTTCACGCCGATGCCTTTTTCGATGGCATTGCGGTACACCACGGTGCCCCAGGCCACATCTTCCACGGGCATGCCGCCTACCGACATGATGATGATTTCTTCATCGTTCCTACGGCCCTGAGCTTCGCCGGCAACGATCTTGCCGATGTCTTCGAGCTCGTCCGCCCGCATCTTGCCTTCGGCGATCATGTCCATGAAACGTACGCCGATCACCGGTACGCAGTGGTGCGCAGGCTTGGGCAACTCTTCGAACCAGGCTTCATAGAGACCGGTATTGTCCAGCACCTTGCGCACGTCGGCACGCTCCATCCCTTCATCCAAGGAGCAGGACGCCGGCATCGCCATGAAGGCTCCCGGTTTGACCCACTCGCGTTTGACGATTGGGTAGTTTGAGGGGTCGCCTACCTCACCGGAGCTACAATAAGTAACAAGATCGGAGTCACGTACCACCTCTTCGAGGCTGTCGACTACTTCTATCGTGGTGACCTGTGGGTAGGTTTCCTTAACCCAGGCAATAAAATCATTCAGGCTTTTCTCGCCACGGCCTTTGACCTTCAGGGTGTCGATTAGTGGGCAAACGGCAATGAATGCGGCGAGTGTCGTCTTGCCCATCACACCCGGGCCGAGCAAACCGACCACTTTCGAGTCCTTACGGGCCAGGTGGCGCGCGCCGACACCGGGAATCGCACCGGTGCGATACGCCGACAGCAGGTTGGCGGACATATGGGCCAGCGGTGCGCCGGTGTCGGGGTCATTGAGGGTAAACATCAGAATCGAGCGTGGCAGGCCTTTTTCGCGGTTGGCGATATTGGAGCCGTACCATTTGACGCCCGCGGTGCAAAAGTTGCCGCCCAGGTAGGCCGGCATTGCCATCATGCGCCGGTCAGCGGTGGGCTTGGGCATGTTCGGGAACGGCGAGTCCTTGGGAAAAACCACCATCGCGCCGTGGGAATCGTTGTTCGGGCCGGCCATGCGGTAATCACCGATGTACAGCAGGCCGAACATCTCTTCCATGGTGTTCACACAGGCCAACATGTCGGTCACGCCAGCGCGGATCATGTCCTGCTCGGACAGGTAGATGAAGTCTATTTTTGTAGTAGTTGACATAGTTATTCTCGAACTGAAGGTGATATCGCTGCGGTAGGCGCTGCTCCCACGCTATCGAGGTCGAGTATCAAGCCGCGGTTTGCGGCGGTATTGTAAATTTCGGACATTGACACTTGCCCCTCCCGAACGTAAGAGTTGGCGCGAAAAATGCGTGATTATTCCCGTATTTTTCCACTCAAAGGTCCGGTCATGGTCAACCTGCGCACGCCGATGCCACGGCACCGCACCGCGTACGAACAACCCTGGTTCGTACTCAGTTCATCGCGATTTTCGGTAATACCTTCCGACCACCCGGCCATTTCGCATTTCTATGCCTTTGATGTCGCCCACTCAGCAGACCTGCTGGCGGTGCCGGACGGCTGCGTGGACATCGTGTTCGACTGTGATAGCACGCGTCCGAGTGTGAGAATCTGTGGCACTCCGTTGGAGGCGCAACGGGTTGAACTGCTCCAGGGGCATCATTACTTCGGTGTACGCTTTTCGCCGGGGGTAATTCCTGGCTTCATCAACGTACTGGCTGAGGACCTGACCGAACAGGAATGGGATCTGCTGGAAGTATCTGCGTTTGCCCAGCGCATTTTCGAAAGCATCGTCAAAGCCCCGCAGTTGCACGAACAGATGAAGCTGTTCAACGACTACCTGACCCCACGCTTGATGGGCAGGACATCGAAACTCACCGCGATGGTCATCCACCAGGCACTCGCGCGCCGTGGGGATCTACGCATTCAGCAGCTTGAAGATCTCAGTGGGTACACCAGTCGTACCATCCATCGCCAGTTCAGCCATGACACCGGCCTGTCACCCAAGACCTTCTGCAGGATCATCCGCTGCCAGACAGCCCTCGACACCCTCAATACCCAGCAAGCAGTGTCATTCTCGGAATTGGCCCTGGACCTGGGCTTTTCCGATCAATCGCACTTCCTGCGCGACTTCAAGAAGCTGATCAGTACAACCCCTTGCGATTACCAGCGCATAATGCTGCGGAACGCTTATATCGACCGCATCAGCTTCGCCTGAGCCCTGCTCCTGCTCGCGGGAAGAATTTTAAGCATCTGGGCGTTAGACGATTCAGTGCAGGTTCGAGCATCGCGAGTTTCCGTACGGTGCCATGGGAGCATTGGTCCGCAGTTCCTTGGACGATGGCCAAATCAGTCTCTTAGACGGAATAGGAGGTCATAACGTCGATGCCAAGTATCCGCCCGGCCAAGTCATCTACCCATCCCAACGATATGCGTCTGACAAGGCAATGGCAGAAAACCCTAGGCCTAATTATTTTCAACATGGACTGTGGTGCATTCCCTCAGGACTTCGATGAATGCCTGCAACCCAGATGGGATATGGCGATGTCCCGGGTAATATAAAAACAATCCTGGAATTGGCGGGCACCAGTCTTCCAGAACCTTCACAAGTCGCGCGCCAGCCAAAGATCGCGAGACTACGCGCTCTGGCACGTAGGCGATGCCAAGTCCAGAAATGGCGGCTTCGGCCATGATTTCCGGGTTATCGAGGATCAACTGTCCTTTGGGATCGATGAACAATGACTGCCCATGCTTTTCAAACTCCCATCGATAAGGTTTACCACTCGGCATTCGGATGCCGATGCACTGATGTCGAAGCAGATCATCTGGGGTCAATGGGTATGAATGAGTCTTGAGGTAGTTCGGGGAAGCGACGGTTACAAACCGAATATCCGGGCCTATCGGAACGGCGATCATGTCTTGAGGTATTGACTCACCCAAACGGATGCCCGCGTCGAAGCCGTTGGCAACGACATCGACCAAGCGACCATCGGTGACAAGATCGACCGACATCTGCGGGAAACGTCGCAGGAATGTCGGCAGGGCATGTTCCATCAAAACGCGGGCAGCCTGATCGCTTGCATTGATGCGCAGGGTGCCACTTGGAAGATCCCGATACTGATTAACTTCATCTACAGCCAGCGCAAACTCTCGCAATACCGGGCTCAACCGGCTCAGTAGGCGCTCCCCCGCTGCCGTCGGAGCGACGCTGCGCGTTGTGCGATTGAGCAAACGAATCCCGAGCCTTGCCTCGAGGGTTCTCATCAAATGGCTCAGCGTGGACGCGGACAACCCCAGCTCATCCGCCGCTTTTCGGAAGCTTCGGTGACCAACGATCAGCGCCAACGCACGTACGTCAGTGAGTGACAGGGGGAATTCATTCATGGCTATTTTTCACCAGGTCATCCTCATTCTGCTCGATAGTAGCAGCAGTCCAGGACGCGTAGCGTTAAACCCTCGCAAGCCTGTCCGGCTCGCTCTGAGGAGAACATACCGATGAATAAAACCTGGTTAGTCACTGGCAGCTCGTCCGGCATTGGCTTGGCGGTAGTTGAGCAATTGCTGGGACGTGGGGATCGCGTGGCGGCTACGTTGCGTGAACCTCAAGCACTCAGTCACTTGAAAGAGCGCTACGGCGAACGGCTGTGGACAGCGGCACTGGATGTGAACGATACATCCGCCATTCGGAATGTCGTTAACCGCGCATTCACTGAACTAGAGCGCATTGATGTCGTGGTCAGCAGCGCAGGATACGCATTATTCGGCGCCGCCGAGGAATGCAGTGACGAACAAATCGATCAGCAATTGCAAACTAACCTGGTCGGCTCAATCCAGTTGATTCGCGCTTGCCTGCCTTTTCTCCGTCGGCAAGGGGGCGGTCGAATTCTGCAAGTATCGTCGGAGGGCGGCCAACTGGCTTATCCAAACTTCAGCCTTTATCACGCCAGCAAATGGGGCATTGAGGGTTTTGTCGAATCGGTCGCGCAGGAGGTTGCACCATTTGGCATTCAGTTCACCCTCGTAGAGCCAGGCCCGACTCGTACGAACTTTGCCGCGGCCTTGATCAGCCCTCCAGTGATGGCGGAATACGAACAGACGCCTGCCGGCGAGGTGCGTAGAGCGGTCGCCAGTGATGCTTTCCCCCTGACAGGAGATCCGCAGAAAATGGCCAAAGCCATGCTGGGGATCGCCGAAGCCGAACCGGCGCCAAAACGTCTGCTGTTAGGCAGCGGTGCTTATGGACGTGTCCACGCAGCGCTGAGCCAGCGAGTGGCTGAGCTGGAGCAGTACAAGGAAATCGCAATGAGCACTGAGATCGAGTGAGTTCCGTTCAGAGAAGAGTTGCAACAGGTATTTGCTTTGCAGAATGTGGCGGCGTTAAGGTTTCCAGTTACTAGACAGCAGATCAGTAAGCTCACGCGCCCGCTGCGTCGGCAGGCGCGTGAGAACGTCCTTGAGATAGGCATACGGATCATGCCCATTGAGGTACCGCCGTTTCCTACCTCACAGAGGTCCCATACTTAAGCAACTGCATTGCACAACCGGCCCCTGACACGTCGCCCTTCGCCATTAAAAGCATACCTTTCAAAGGAATTGGACTGTCATGACTGCACTGGATACCGCTTTTCACCATCTGCATCAGAACGGACTGCTGGTCCTGGCCAATGTGGCCGATGCGGGCGGTGCGCGCATCGTCGAACGCCTGGGCGGCAAGGCGGTAGCGACCAGCAGCGCGGCCATGGCCTGGTCTCATGGTTACCAGGATGGCAACAAGTTGCCTCTCGACCTGCTGAGCACCACCGTCAAGTCGATGGCACGGGTGCTCAGCGTACCGCTCACGGTGGATATCGAAGGCGGCTACTCCGATGACCTGGAGCAGGTCGGTCGAGTAATCAACACAGTCATCGCCGCCGGGGCGGTCGGGATAAACATCGAAGACGGCCTGGGCTCGCCAGAGCTGCTGGGTCGCAAGATCGACGTTGCGAAAAAGGTGGCAAACCAGGCGGGCGTCAAGCTGTTCATCAACGTACGGACCGACGTCTACCTTAAGAACCTGTTCCCCGCCGAACAACGCCTGGAGGAACTCCTGAAGCGCGCCGCACTGTATGCCAGCGCCGGGGCGGACGGCCTGTTTGCCGCTGGCGTGATCGATTCAAACGAAATTGCCACCCTCTGCCAGGAGACCAAACTGCCAGTCAACCTGCTGTCCCGGGACGGACTGCCCTCCCCCGACGAATTGAAGCGTCTGGGGGTCAGACGACTCAGCGCGGGCTCCAGCATCGCCGAGTTTCTGCACGGCGCCATGGGAGCATTGGTCCGCAGTTTCTTGGACAACGGCCAACTCGACACCCAAACCTTGAAAGCCCACACATACGGCGAATTGAACGCTTTGATGGCGCTGAAAAACGAGTAATGCCTGTCCTCGGACGAGGCCAAACGCCAGTCCGAGCAGAAATTGCACTGCCAGCTCCAACACGTTGCCCAGGTAGACCGGACACCAAGGCCTGCAAGCGTATTTCTATAATGATCGCAATCAACCTGAAGCAAGCACATCGCCCGCAATCACGGGCCTTGCTCTGCTGGTCCTGGCTACAAATCGTGTTACTCAAATCGATGTTATCGGTGGTCAGTACGCCGCACTGGCAGTTTCATCCTGAAAGGTGCTGGTAGTCAGGGCTGCACCGTTCGCCGTTCCATCCAAGGGGGCCGCTCCTACGCTCGCCTCTCATGTATCCCGCCTGCAAGGGGCGGGGACCGCCCCCCCGGTGAGCGAGCAGGCAACGCACGGGCTCAAGCCTGCGCGGCAGCTCTAGCCCGCGGCGGGGCGAGAAAAAAATTCCTATACGACATCGTACAACAATTAAAAAAGTGCTTCCCATCTGCAAAAGCGCTGCTATTTTAAATGCGCATCAAGCCCGCCCCACCCCATCAAAAGGCGCCGGAAAACCGTTTCCAGCGCGGCCATACCCGGCCGAGGGGCAGCGTCGAGGCTTGTATGCCGTTGTTTTTCTAAACAGGACCAGTCCGTATCGCGCAGGCCACAAGCCTTGCCGCGTCGACCCAGGGGCACGACCCCTGCACAAGGAGGTGTCATGATCGAACCGCGATGCATTTCGTTGAGTTCCACGCAACAATCCGTCTGGCTCGACCAACTGCTATCGCCCGACACCCCCTCCTACAACATCGGCGTAACCGTGGAAATCCACGGCACGGTGGACCACGCGCTGTTCGCCGTGGCGCTGCGAGCCGTGGTGGCCCAATTCGATGCGTTGCGGCTGATGATCAGCGACCGCGACGGACAGGTGCAGCAGCAGGTCGCCGAGCACCTCCAGGTGCCGTTCACCTTCCACGATTGGCGCGGTGAGTCCGAGGACCTGGCTATGGCCGCCATCGGGCAATTGAATCGCACGCCGTTCTCGCTCCGCGGGCAACCTCTGTGGGGCATGGAATGGTTTCAACTGTCCGACACCCATGCGCTGTGGAACAGCCGCTACCACCACCTGATCAGCGACGGCACTTCGGTGGGCCTGGTCGGCCAGGCTGTCAGCGCCGCCTATAACCAACTGATCGTCGGCGAGCCACTCCAACTGGACCCGGTGTTGGCTCAGGGCTATCGCAACTTTGTCGCCAGCGACCGCGATTACCTCGATTCAGCACGCCACGCCAAGGCGCGGGATTTCTGGCTGGAGCAGTTCCCGGCACTGCCGGAACCGTTGTTCCAGAGCGCTTCGCCGTCCCGCGATCCGGCCAGCGCCAGCGAGCCGCAGCCCAGTGCCCAGGCGATCTGGACCCTGGGCCACCAGCGCCTGGCCCTCATGACCCAGTGGGCAAGAACCCAGGGCGCGACGTTGAGCCATTGTCTGAGCGCATTGCTGGCCGGCTACTTTAGCCGGGTGACCGACCAGCGTGAGCGGCTGGTCATCGGCCTTCCGGTGCACAACCGCAGCAATCCCCTGCAGAAACGGACCGTGGGCATGTTCTCCTCGGTGCTACCGCTGACGGTCGAGGTCGACCCCGCCGCCAGCTTCGTCGAGACCGTGCAAAGGGTAGCCAGCCAGACCCGGCGCAGCTACCGCCACCAACGCTACCCCTTGCAAAGCCTGCATCGCGAGTTGCGGGCTCGCGCCGGCCACCCCGGGCAATTGTTCGAGCTGATGCTGTCGGTCGAACAGTACCCCGGCGACGTCAACCTTGCCTCGGCCCGCTGCACTCTGCGTACCTGGCACAACGGCTATGAGCGCTATCCGCTGGCGATCTATCTGCGGCATTACGAAGCCCAGGCCGAACCCTTCCTGGAATTCAACTACGACCCGCGACTGTTCAGTGCCGAGCAGATGGCCACGCACCTGCGGCGCCTGGAGTTCTTGACCGATCAGGTCCTCGCCGAGCCAACCCGGGCCCTGGGCGACTGGGTGCTGCTGGACACCGCCGAACGGCAGCAGATCCTTGACGATTTCAATACCAGCAGCCGTGACTACCCGGCCGATGAACCGCTGCCTGCGCTCTTCGCCGAGCAGGTGCAACGGCGCCCCGATGCTTGTGCGCTGCTGGACGGCGAGCAGACCCTGAGCTATCGCCAGCTCGACCAACGGGCCGAGCGCCTGGCTGGGCATTTGGCGGCCTGTGGAATTGGCGCCGGTGATGCGGTGGCGCTGTGCCTGGCCCGGGGCGCGGCGTTGATCGTGTCGATCCTGGCGATCCTCAAGCGCGGCGCATGCTACGTCCCCATCGACCGGGAGGCCCCGACGGCCCATCAGGCGCGGGTACTGGCGGACTGTGGCAGCGCCTGGCTGCTGGTGGCGGGTGACGATCGGCCCGCACTGGAAAACGTCCGCGTCATTGACGTTGCAGCGCCCGACCCTGTCTTGGCTGAATTCCACCCGGCCCGCGGGGCCGGCGATGTCGCCTACATCATGTACACCTCCGGTTCCACTGGAACGCCCAAGGGCGTGCAGGTGCCGCACCGCGCCATCACCCGGCTGGTGCGCAACAACGGCTTCGCCGAGTTCACCGCCCAGGACCGCTTCGCCCTCGCCGCCAACCCGGCCTTCGACGCCAGTACCCTGGAGATCTGGGGCGCGCTGCTCAACGGCGGCTGCCTGGTGGTCTGCCCCAGGGAAACACTGCTGGACGCGGCCCGCTTCAACGAGCACCTGCTGCGCCACGAAGTCAGTGTGCTCTGGCTCACCGCCGGGCTGTTCCATCAGTACGCCGAGGCCCTCGCGCCGGCCTTCGGCGCGCTGCGCTACCTGATGGTCGGCGGCGACGTACTCGATCCGCGGCGCATCGAAAAGGTCCTGCGCCATTCGCCGCCCAAACACTTGCTCAACGGCTACGGCCCGACGGAAAACACCACCTTCACCACCACTCACGCCATCACCCTCGAGGACGCGTTGGCCGGTGACATTCCCATCGGCCGGCCCGTGGGCAACACCCAGGTCTATGTGTTGGATGAACAGCGCCGCCCGGTGCCGATTGGAGTGGCCGGCGAGCTCTACGTCGGTGGTGATGGGCTCGCCCTGGGGTACCTGAACCAACCCCGACTGAGCGCAGAACGCTTCGTCGCCAACCCCTTCAGCCAGGT